>NZ_JBJGZZ010000014.1:0-96573 GCF_054050775.1 Blastococcus sp. SYSU DS0533
CACCCCCCCCCACCCCACCCCCACCCCCCCCCCCCCCCCCCCCCCCGCCCCCCCCCCCCCCCCCCCCCCCCCCCCCCCCCCCCCCCCCCCCCCCCCCCCGGCGGTCGGCCGCGGCACCACCGTCCGGCTGGCCCTCGTCGGCGCCGGGCTGGCCTGCTACCAGCTGGCCTACTTCGCGGCGGTCGCCACGGCCGGGGTGAGCATCGCGACCCTGGTGGCGCTGGGGCTGGCGCCGCTGCTGATCGCGGTCGGCGCGACGCTGCTCGGCCACGGCCGCCCGGACGCGCCCACCGTCATCGCCCTCGTCGTCGCCCTCGTGGGGCTGGTGCTGCTCGTCGGCGTCTCCGCCGGGGCGGACACCGGGACGGCGGTGCTGCTCGGCGCCCTCCTGGCCGTCGGCTCCGCGCTCGGCTACACCGTGGTCACGCTGGCCGGCGGCGGGGTGCCGGCCGGGGTCCCGGTGACCCTCGTCGGCTTCGCCGGTGGCGCGCTGCTGCTCACCCCGGTCGCCCTGGCCACCGGGCTGCGCCTGACCACCGACCCGGTGGCGCTGGGGGTCCTGCTGTACCTGGGCGTCGTCCCCAGCGCGCTGGCCTACGCGTTGTTCTTCACGGGGCTGCGCAGCGTGCCGGGCGCGGTTGCCTCGATCGTCACGCTGCTGGAGCCGCTGACCGCGACCGCGCTGGCCACCCTGCTGCTCGGGGAACGCCTGGCGCCGCTGGCGCTGGTCGGCGGGCTGCTCGTGCTGGCCGCCGTCGCGGGGCTGTACCTGCGCCGGTTGCGGCAGCCGGTGCCGGCGGCGGGCGCCTGAGGGTGGCGGGACACGACGGGCCCCCGGCGTGCTGCCGGGGGCCCGTCGGGCTGCGGAGGATGGGAGATTCGAACTCCCGAGGGGTTGCCCCCAACCCGCTTTCCAAGCGAGCGCCATAGGCCACTAGGCGAATCCTCCAGGTACGCGGTGAATGGTACCGGGCGCCGTCGCACGCCTCGCCGGGACACCGCGGGGAGGCCTCCGGCGGCGCCGTGCGGCATCCTCACGGCAGAGCGGTTGACCGGACGGACGGCGGGGAACGGCCTGCACCTGCGGGCCGCACAGGAGGAGGCGCAGGACATGGGTGAGCACAGCGAGGTCCGGCCGGACGTCGTCGATGCGATCGTCGGTGTGCTCAAGGGCGGCGACGCCGCGGCACTGCCGGCCGGCGCCACGGCCGCGGAGAAGACCGCGGCGAAGGACCGCTACCTGTCGGAGTTCGCCGCCGAGCGCAGCAAGCGCGACCGCCAGGCCCAGGCCTGGGAGCTGCTGCTGACCCGCAGCTACGACGAGCCGCCCACCTGGCAGCGCATCTTCGACGACCTGGACGCCGGCGTGCACCACGAGCTCGGCGAGCTCTACGACGTCCTGCCCGCGGGCGCGCAGGAGGAGTACGCACGCCGGTACGGCGTGCCCTCCACCGTCTGACCCCGCGCGCCGCCCTCGATGACCCCACCCGGTACCGCGCCCGGCCGCCTCGTCGCCGGGCGCTACCGCTTGGAGCAGCAGATCGGCGGCGGCGGCATGGGCACCGTCTGGCTGGCGCGCGACGAGAGGCTGGGCCGGCAGGTCGCGGTCAAGCAGGTGCTGTCGCCGCTGGGGGCCGACGAGGAGCAGATCGACGAGCAGCGGCAGCGGGCGCTGCGCGAGGGCCGGATCGCTGCCCGGCTGAGCCACCCGCACGCGATCTCGGTCTACGACGTGGCGCTCGAGGGCGGCGCGCCCTGGCTGGTCATGGAGTACCTGCCCTCCCGCAGCCTGGCGGAGGTCCTCGCCACCGAAGGGGTGCTGCCCGTCGGCCTGGTGGCGCAGATCGGCGCGCAGGTCGCCGACGCGCTGGCGGCGACGCACGCGGCCGGGATCGTGCACCGGGACGTCAAGCCGGCCAACGTCCTGATCGGGCAGGGCGGCCGCGTCGCCGGCCTGGTGAAGATCACCGACTTCGGCATCTCGCACGCCAGCGGCGACGTCACCCTCACCCGGACCGGCCAGATCACCGGCACCCCGGCGTTCCTCGCACCGGAGGTCGCCCAGGGCCACGAGATGACCGAGGCCAGCGACGTCTTCTCCCTGGGCGCCACCCTCTACACCTGCCTGGAGGGCACCCCGCCGTTCGGCATGGAGGACAACGCCCTCGGCATGCTGCACCGGGTCGCCGCGGGGCGGATCACCCCCCCGCAGCGCGCCGGGGCGCTCACCGATCCGCTGCTGCGGATGCTCGCCGAGGACCCGGCCTCGCGGCCGCCCATGACCGAGGTGCGCGACGAGCTGGCCCGGCTGGCCGCCGGCCGGGACGGCGACCCGACGACGGTGCTGCTGGCCCGGACCGACCTGCGGCCCGCGTCCGGCCCGGCCGGTACCGCGGTGTTCTCGACCAGCCCTGGCTCGACCGCTCCCCCTGCCCCCGACCCCGACGCTCCGCCCGCTCCTGCCGCAGGCGGCCCCACGCCGACCCCGTCGTCGGCCCGCACGCCCGCCCCACCCGCCGGCCGGACCCCGGTGCCGCCTCCGGCTCCGGCCCCGGCCGCTGCCGCGGCGGCGCCCGCCGCAGCAGCGGCGGAACCGGCGCCGGACGGCCGCCGCAGACGACGCGGGGCAGCGTGGGTGGCGACCGGCGTCGTCGCCGCCGTGCTGCTGGGTGTGCTCGGGGTGTGGCTGGGCACCTCGGGCGGCAGGGACCCCGACGACACGGCCGCATCGCCCACGTCGGCGTCGTCCGCGCCGTCCACCTCCGGCGAGGCGCCGGCGCCCACGGAGCCGGTGGAGGAGGCGCCCGCGGCTCCGGTCGTCCCGCCGCCGGCGGAGGACGACGAGGACGGCGGGGACGGCGAGGACGGCGGGGACGGCGAGGACGGACGAGGGAACGGGAACGGCAACGGCAACGGCGAGGACCGCGGCGACCCGCTCTCCGAGCAGAACGTCCGCGACTTCGTGCGCGACTACCACGAACTGGTGCTCCAGGACCCGGCACAGGCGTGGGAGCTCACCGGACCGACGCTGCGCGCGAACATCAGCCGCGAGAACTACATCCGGTACTGGGAGCAGTTCGAGGACGTGCGCCTCAGCGACATCCAGGTGGCGGACGGGCAGCCGACGGCGACCGCCACCATGGAGCTGCGCTTCGCCGACGGGCGCCCCAGCGAGATCGGGCCGCACGAGTTCACGTTCCTGGTCCGCGACGGGCAGCTCATCCTCGACAGCGACTTCCCCGCCTGAACGGAGCTCGCGGACGACGGCAGCCCCCGCCCTCCCGGACGCGGGAGAGCAGGGGCTGCTCGGTGCTGCTGGCGGTGGCGGTGGGATTTGAACCCACGGAGGCTTGCACCTCACACGCTTTCGAGGCGTGCTCCTTCGGCCGCTCGGACACGCCACCGCCGAAGAGACTACAGGCCCCGCTGACGGCGGAAGAAGGCACGTAGCAGCGCGCCGCACTCCTCGGCGCGGACACCGCCGGTGACCTCGGGCCGGTGGTTGAGCCGGCGGTCGCGGACCACGTCCCACAACGAGCCGGCGGCGCCCGCCTTGGGGTCGTCGGCGCCGTAGACCACGTGCGCCACCCGCGACAGCACGCTGGCCCCGGCGCACATGGTGCACGGTTCCAGGGTGACCACCAGGGTGCAGCCGCCCAGCCGCCACCCGTCGCCGTGCGACCGCGCCGCCGCCCGCAGCGCGAGCACCTCGGCGTGCGCGGTGGGGTCGCCGCGCTTCTCGCGCTCGTTGGCCGCCTCGGCCAGCACCGCGCCATCCGGGCCGAGGACGACGGCGCCGATCGGCGTGTCCCCCCACTCCTCCGCGGCAGCCGCGAGCTGCAGCGCCCGCCCCATCGCCGACCCGAGGTCGGGGGTCACCGGGTACCGCTCCGCGAGCTCCCCCTCGGGGAGGTCCCCCTCGGGACGGCGGTCACGCCGACGACCCGTCGAGCGGGAAGCCGACCAGCTCGGACAGCTCGGCCAGCGCGACGGCGGGGTCGACCACCTTGATCGTCGAGAAGCCCAGCGCCCGGGCGGGCTTCAGGTTGATGCCCAGGTCGTCCAGGTAGGCGCAGTCGCCGGCCTCGATCCGACGGCCGACGGCCGCGGAGAGCCGGTCCAGCGCCCGCCGGTAGATCTCCGGCTCGGGCTTGCGCACGCCCTCGACGGAGGACTCGACGATCGCGTCGAAGAGATCGAGCACGTCGTCCAGCCGGCCACCGCGCTCCATCGGCGCCACGTTGTTCGACAGCAGCGCCAGCGGCAGCCCGGCCTCGCGCAGCCGGCGCACCGCCGCGACCATCGCCGGGCGCAGCTCCCCCTGCAGCGCGGCGAGCACCCGCGCCGCCTCGATCCGGTGCCCCAGCGCCGCGGCCTCGGCCTCGAAGGCGGCGGAGAACCCGGCGACGTCGAGCTCGTTGCGCTCGTACCGGGCCCAGGCGTTCGTGTCCGGGTCGGTCGAGTTCAGCCGGCGGATCAGCCCCTCGGGCAGCCCGGCCTCCCGCTCGTAGGCGGCGAACGCGGTCATCGGGCTCTCGGTGAGCACCCCGCCCAGGTCGAACACCACGGCCGAGACGGTCACGAGGTCACCGCCGCGGCCAGCTCGTCGGCGAAGCCCAGGCGGGTGGCGATCCGGCCCACCATCTCGTCGGCCCACAGGTCGTCGGCGGTCACGATCGGTCGCAGCTCCTCGGCGGGCAGCCCGTCGTCGGCGAACAGGTCCAGGTCGCCACCGGGCCAGCCGGTCTCGTCGTCGTCGAAGGCGCCTTCGGTGTCGACGCCGATGCCGTAGCGCTCGACCACCTCGGCGGCGAGCACCCACTCCAGCATCGTGGCGTCGGAGATCAGCGCCCGCACCATGCCCCCGGGGCCGTGCCGCAGCGCGACGAAGTACAGCCGCGAGTCGACGACGAGCACGAACGGCGGCGGCCAGCCGGAGCCGCCGGGGTCTCCGAGCGCTCGCTCCAGCACCGGTAGCTCGTCGCCGGCGTCGGCCGCCAGCAGCTCCACCTGCCAGCGCGGACCGACCCGGCTGACCCGGACGGCGTAGCTGGCGGGCGCCTCCCCCGCGGCCGCGCTCATCGCTTGCGCAGCAGGGTCAGCCCGTCGGCGAGCGGCAGCAGCGCCGTCTCCCACCGCGGGTCGGCGGCCAGCGCGGCGTTGAGCTCCGCCAGCGCGCGGTCGGACTCGTCGGCGGGGTCCAGCACGCGGCCCGACCGGAGCGTGTTGTCCAGCAGCACCACACCGTTGCGCCGCAGCCGCGGGTGCAGCTCCTCGACGTAGGCGGCGTAGCCGGTCTTGTCGGCGTCCACGAACGCCAGGTCGAAGGTCTCCTCGGCGGGCAGCGAGCGCAGGGTGGGCAGGGCGTCGCCGAGGCGCAGCTCGACCCGGTTGGCCACCCCGGCGCGCGCCCAGTACCGCCGCGCCACCGCCGTCCACCCCTCGTTGTTGTCCAGGCAGAGCAGGGTGCCGTCGGCCGGCAGCGCCCGGGCGATGCAGAGCGCCGAGAAGCCGGTGAACGTGCCGATCTCGATCGCCGTCCGGACGCCGAGCGCCGCGGTGAGCAGCCGCATGAGCACGCCCTGCTCCGGGGCGATCTGCAGCGTGGCCGAGGCCTCGCCCCGCTCCGCCATCGCCGCGGTCTCGAGGATCAGCTCGGCCATCACCTCGTCCACGGCGTCGGAGGAGGCGCGGACGTAGTCGGCGAGCTCCGGGGTGAGCAGGAACGACCGAGGCGTCATGGCGCGTGGGGAGGCCGGAGCGGGCAGGTCGGCGTCATAGCCTCTGATCATGGCCGATACCGCTGGACCCGGGGGCACCCCCGTCGACGGCGCCCCGTCGTTCCCGGTCCCGACCATGCCCGCTCCCCCGGTCGGCGTCGTCGGGCTCGGCCAGCTCGGCGGATCGCTGGCCGCCGCGCTGGCCGCCGCCGGGCGCCCCGTGGCCGGCTGGGACGTCGATCCCGCGGCCCGGGACGCCGCGGCCGCCCGGGGGGTGCGGATCACCCGTGACCTCTCCGGCGTCGTCGTCCTGGCCGTGCCGCTGCCGGCGATGGCGACCGCGCTGGACGGGCTGGCGGTCGACCCGGACGCGACGGTGACCGACCTCGGTTCGGTGAAGGTGCCGGTGCTCGACGCGCTGGGCCGGGCGCTGGGCGGGCGCTTCGTCGGCGGGCACCCCATGTGCGGCACGGAGCGGTCGGGCCACGGCGCCACCGACCCAGGCCTCTTCGCCGGCGCCCGCTGGGCGCTCTGCCTGGAACCGGCGACCGAGCTGCCGCGGTGGCTCCGCGTCGCGGAGGTGGCGCTCGCCGTCGGCGCGGAGGTCGTGCCGGTCACCGCCGCCGAGCACGACGACGCCGTGGCCGCGATCAGCCACGTCCCGCACCTGCTCGCCGCCGCGCTCGCGGGCGCGGCGGCCGAGGCCGGGCCCCTCGCGCTGGCGCTGGCGGCCGGGAGCTTCCGCGACGGCACGCGGGTCATCGGCAGCGACCCGGCCTTCGTCACCTCGATGGTGGAGGGCAACGCCGGGCCCACGGTCGCCGCGCTGGAGCGGGTCCGCGCGCAGCTGTCCCGCCCCTGGCCCGAGCTGGTGGCCGCCGGTCACGCCGTCGCCACCCGGACTCCCGGCCGGCGCACCGTGCGCGTGCCGCTGGACCGGGCCGCGCTGCTGGCCCTCGGCCGCACGGGCGGGGCGGTGCACCGCCGGCTGGCCGCCTTCGTGGAGGGCTGGGTCCCCGAGGAGGGCTGACCCGCGCAGGGGTCGCGGTTTCGCGGCCGCGTCCCCGGGCACGCACCCGGCATGGACGAGCAGGACATCTTGAAGCGCATCCACGCCCTCGTGGACGAGGAGCACGCGCTGCGCGAGAACAGCGAGCACACCGACGAGACGCGGGCCCGCATGGGCAAGCTCGAGGCCGACCTGGACCAGTGCTGGGACCTGCTGCGGCAGCGCCGCGCCAAGCGCCAGTACGACGAGGACCCCGACGAGGCGCAGGTGCGCCCGGAGCAGCAGGTCGAGAGCTACCTCCAGTAACTGCTGCGCTGCAGGGGCCCGCGCCGAGCTCGCGAGGCGTGGGGTGCAGCGTGCTCCTGCTAGGCGGAGCGACGGGCGGGCTGGGCGTGCTCGGTGCCCAGCAGCGCCAGCTGCCAGAGCAACCGTGACCGCGGGTCGGTCACCTTCCGGCCCGTCACCGACTCGATGCGCCGGAGGCGGTGCATCACCGTGTTGCGGTGGCAGTAGAGGGCGTCGGCGGCCCGGGTCGGCGAGCCGTCGGCGGCGAGGAAGGCCGCCAGCGTGTCCAGCAGCACCGCGCGCTCGTCCCCGGGCAGCTCCAGCAACCCGCCCAGCGACTGCCCGACGAGCCGGGAGCTGATCTCCGGCGAGTTGCTCAGCAGCGCCTCGGGGAGCCTGTCGTCGATGCTGACCACGCTGCTCACCCCGGCCGGCAGCGTGCGCACCGCGGTCTCGGCCAGCCGGTAGGCCGTGCCCACCCCCGAGGCGCCGTCCACGACGTCGGAGACCCCGACCGGGCCGTGCGCCGTGCCGCGCAGCAGCGCCAGCAGGTCGGGGGGGCGGGTGGCACCCAGCCCGACCAGCCCCACCTGCGCGTCGCCACGCACCCCCCAGACCGAACGCACCCCCCGCTTGAGCAGCGCCTCCCCGGGAGAACGCAGCGCCGGGACGCCGTCGGGCCCCGGCAGCCCGACCACCGCCATGAGCCGCCCGTCGAGCGGGAGACCGAGGATCTCCGCGGCGGCCCGCACGAACCCGGGGTCACCGCCGCGACCGTCCAGCAGCCCGTCGAGCGCCTGCTGGCGCGCCCGCTCGTCGACGCCCTCCAGGCGCCGCTGCTCCAGGCGGTAGCCCTCGGCGAGGGCGGCGCACTCGGCGTCGTTGGTCCGCCAGATCGAGCCGGCGACCTCCAGCAGCAGGGTGTCGTGGTGTGCGGTGCCGTCGCGGGAGACCGCCAGCAGCGTCTCCCAGGTCACCTGCCCGCCGAGCCGGTAGGCGCGGAGCACCGCTTCGAGGGGCAGGCCCTGCGCGGCCCGCCGCGCCCCCACCGCGCGGGCCGAGGCCACGTGCGGGGTCCCGCCGCTCGCGGCGGCGGCCACCAGCGAGCGCAGCCCGCCCTCGAGGTTGGAGCGGGTGGACTGCCGCAGGTCCTGCTCCGACTCCTCCACCAGCTGCCGGTAGGCGGGCTCGGTGCGGACCAGCACGTCCACCATCCGGTCGGTCATCGCGTCGAGCTGCTCCAGCAGCCGGGGGGCCAGCTCCGCGAGCCTCGTCGCCACCTCCGGGCGGAAGGGCTGCACTCGTCGACCTCCTCCTGGCGCACCGCTGAGCACAACACGACGAGCACGCCACTGTGCTCCGCGCCCATTGTGCGGTCGAACCCGCGCGGACACGCGCGCCGGGGCCCAGTCGTGACCCAATCGAGGCCGGGGTCGACCGACCTCGCCCACCCCGCAGGGGCCCGGGACGGCGGCCCGATATCGACCTCGCAACAGGTCGACTCACAGCACAACACGCTCTTGTGATCGCTGTGCGGTGCGCCCATTGTGACGGGTGACACGGCCGGGCACTCTCAGCGGGACGTACTCGCGACCTGACCGTCACCACCCGCGTCCGGGTGGTGCCGCACCGATGCAGAGGAGCAGTGGGCCCCTTGGCGCAGCCGACCGGCAGCCAGCGAACACCGGAGAAGACGCCCACCGCCCGGCTCGAGATGACCGGGATCAACGTCGCCTTCGGCGGCGTGCTGGCCCTCACCGACGTCTCCGTGACCGTCGAACCGGGCCAGGTGCACGGCCTCATCGGTCCCAACGGGGCCGGCAAGACCACCCTGTTCAACGTCGCCTGCGGCCTGGTCCGCCCGACGTCGGGCCGGATCGTCTGGCGCGGTGAGGAGATGCGGCGACTCAAGCCGAGCAAGCTCACCTCCCTGGGCATCGCCCGCACCCTGCAGGGCGTCGGCCTCTTCCCCGGCATGACCGTGCTGGAGAACGTCATGGTGGGCGCGCACCGCCACGCCCGGGCCGGTTTCGCCTCGGCCCTGTTCGCCCTGCCGACGTCGGACAAGGACGAGCGGCTGCTGCGCGAGCGAGCCATGCGGGCGCTGGCCGAGCTGAACGCCGGCCACTACGCCGGCCGCTACCCCGGCTCGCTGCCCTACCCGGTGCAGAAGCGGGTCGCGCTGGCCCGGGCCCTGGTCGCCGAGCCGGAGCTGCTGCTCCTCGACGAGCCCGCCAGCGGTCTCTCCGAGGACGAGATGCACGAGCTGGGCGAGCTGATCCGCTCGGTCGTCGGCCGGATGAGCGTGCTCCTCGTCGAGCACCACATGGACCTGGTCATGCGGGTCTGCGACCGGATCACGGTGCTCGACTCCGGCAAGCAGATCGCGGCCGGCACGCCGGCCGAGGTGCAGGCCGACCCGGCAGTCACCGAGGCCTACCTGGGCGACGCGGTCGACGCCGAGGCCGACGCCGCCGAGCTCACCCACGCCGAGGGAGGACGCCCCCATGCCTGACGCCCACGGCAGCACTGCCCTGTCCGCCGCCGGCGGCACCGGCACCGCCACCCGTCTGCTCGAGGTGGAGGGGCTCACCTCCGCCTACGGGCCGGTGCGCGCCCTCGACGGCGTCTCCCTGGCGGCCGAGACCGGGCGGATCACCGCCGTCCTCGGTGCCAACGGAGCCGGCAAGACCACCCTCCTGCGCACGATCAGCGGGCTCGTCCGGCCGGTCGCCGGCCGGGTGCTCCTCGACGGCGAGGACATCACCAAGGCCCCCGTCGAGTCGATGGTGGCCAAGGGCATGGCGCACGTGCCCGAGGGCCGCGGCGTCATCGCCGAGCTGACCGTCGACGAGAACCTGCGGGTCGGTTCGCTGTTCCGCGGCAAGGTCGACCGGAGCGAGTTCGACCGGGTCTACGACCTCTTCCCGCGCATCGCCGAGCGGCGGAACAACGCCGCGCACACCCTGTCGGGTGGTGAGCGGCAGATGCTGGTCATCGGCCGCGCGCTCCTGGCCAAGCCGCGCATCCTGCTGCTCGACGAGCCCTCGCTGGGCCTGGCCCCGCGGATCGTCGCCCAGATCTTCGGGCTCCTCCGCCAGCTGGTCGACTCCGAGGGGCTCTCGGTCCTGCTCGTCGAGCAGAACGCCCGCAGCGCCCTGTCGGTCGCCGACGTCGGCGTCGTCCTCAACCTCGGCAAGGTGGTCGTCACCGACTCCGCCCGCACGCTGATGGCCGACGAGGACCTCCGGCACGCCTACCTCGGTTTCTGACCCTCCCCGCACAGCCAGGAAGGCTTCCTCCTCCGTGGACTACTTCGTCAACGTGACCCTCACCGGGTTGACCCAGGGCATGATCTACTCCGCCTTCGCCCTGGCCCTGGTGCTCATCTGGCGATCGACCCGCATCGTCAACTTCGCCCAGGGCTCGATGGCCGCGGCCACCACCTTCATCGCCCTGGCCCTGATCCAGGCCGGCCAGTCCTACTGGGTCGCCCTCGTCGTGGCCCTGGCCTCCGGGTTCATCCTGGGCGCGATCGTCGAGCGGGTGATCATCCGCCCGGTCGAGGGCGGCCCCGAGCTCAACGCCGTGATCGTGACCCTGGGGCTCTTCGTCGCCATCCAGGCGTCGATCGCGATCATCTTCGGCTCGTCGTTCCAGTCCTTCCCGACGCCGTTCGGCGTGCGCGGCCTGGAGATCGGCGACACGACGATCCCGCTGACCCCGACCAGCATCTACGTCATCGGCTCGGTGCTGGTGGTCATGGGGCTGCTGGTGGCGCTCTTCCGGTTCACCCGCGTCGGCCTGGCCATGCGCGCCTCGGCGTTCAGCCAGGAGGTCGCCCGGCTCCTGGGCGTCAAGGTGGGCGGCATGCTCACCCTCGGCTGGGGCCTGGCCGCGGTCGTCGGCTCCCTCTCCGGGCTGCTGATCGCCGGCGGCACGTTCGTCTGGCCGGCCTACATGGACGCGCTGATCGTCTTCGGCTTCGTCGCCGCGATCATCGGCGGCCTCGACTCCCCGGTCGGCGCGATCGTCGGCGGGCTGATCCTCGGCCTGGCGCTCAGCTACGTCAGCGGCTACGCCCCGCGCGGCAGCGCGCTGGTCAACATCTCCGCCCTGGTCATCCTGATCGTCGTGCTGCTCGTGCGGCCCGGCGGTCTGTTCAGCAGCGCGACGGCTCGGAGGGCATGACGATGAGCGACCTGCAGAGCCCCGCTTCCACCGGTACCGCCGGCAAGGCGAGCGACGACGCCCCGGTCAAGGCGACCGCCGGTGGCGACGCCCCCTCGGCACCGGCGAAGACCGGCCGTTCGTTCCTGCCGCAGTCCACCCTGCTGCGCCACCTGCTCGTGCTGGCGGCCTGCGCCGTGCTCGCGGTGGTGATCCTGGAGATCACCACCCCGTTCCAGAACTCGCAGCTGGCGACCCTGACCTACTACGCCATCGCCGCCGGCGGCCTGACCGTGCTCACCGGCATGAACGGGCAGATCTCCCTCGGGCACGGCGCGCTCATGGCGGCCGGCGCCTACACGACGGCGCTGCTCCTGGACGCCGAGGAGCCCCTGCCGCTGCCGGTCATCCTGCTGGCGGCCGTCGTGGTCGCCACCGCGATCGGCGCGCTGGTCGGGGTGGCCGCCGCCCGGCTGCACGGCCCGTACCTCGCCGGCGCGACGCTCGCCCTCGCCGTCGGCCTCCCCGGTCTGGCGATCTACTTCCACGACACCTTCGGCGGCGAGCAGGGCATGCGGGTGCGCGCCCCGCAGGCGCCGGAGTGGTTCGACGGCTTCATCGACGCCGTCTCGGGCAACTCGGCCTCGAGCACCAAGTGGCTCGCCTACGTCGGGGCGATCTGCCTGCTGATCACCTACTTCTTCCTGGCCAACCTGATCCGCAGCCGCATCGGGCGCACCTGGCGGGCGGTGCGCGACCAGGAGGTGGCCGCCGAGCTGGCCGGCATCAACCTCGGCGCCTGGCGGGTGCTGGCGTTCGTCGTCAGCGCCGCGGCGGCCGGGCTCGCCGGTGGCGTGCTCGCCATCGTCGTCCGCCTCGCGGCCCCCAGCGGCTTCACCATCGTGCTGTCGCTGGCCCTGCTCACGGCGATCGTGATCGGTGGCCTGGGCAGCCTGCTCGGCGCGCTGCTCGGCTCGGCGCTGCTGGTTTTCCTGCCGCCGTTCGTCACGAACCTCGGCGGCGACTTCGGGCTGAGCCAGACCGAGGCCGCCCAGCTGGCGCCGTTCGTCTACGGCGTCGTGCTGATCGTGGTGATGATCTTCGTCCCGGCGGGCTTCGTGGGCACCATCCGCCTCCGCTGGATGACCCGCAAGGCCAAGCGGGCCATGGCCCAGGCCGGCGCCGACGGCGCGAGCAGCAGGGGGTGAGGGCGACCCCCTCCATCCGCCGCACGCGACACCTCCCGCACCTCCACCCCACACCGACTCCCGGGCACCGATGCCCGGGCCGCACCAGAGGAGCACTGTTGTCCAGATCCTCCCGACGTCTCTTGACCACGATCGCCGCGGCGACCGTCCTGTCCACCGTCGCCGCCTGCGGCGGCAGCGATGACAGCGGCGGCGGCGGCGGGGGCGGTGGCGGGGGCGAGAACGAGGCCTCCGACATCGGGGTCACCGAGACGTCGATCAAGCTCGGCGCCCACTACCCGCTGACCGGTGTGGCCGCCCCCGGCTACAGCGAGATCCCCACCGGTGTGCAGGCCTACTTCGAGTGCCTGAACCAGGAGGGCGGCATCTACGACCGGGAGATCGAGTTCATCTTCCGCGACGACGCCTACAACCCCACCCAGACCAGCCAGGTCACGAACGAGCTCGTCCTGAACGACGAGATCTTCGCGATGATGAGCGGGCTGGGTACGCCGACCCACAGCGCGGTGGTCGACTTCCTCAACGACGAGGGCGTCCCCGACCTCTTCGTCTCCTCGGGCTCGCTGATCTGGGGTGAGGACCCGGAGGAGTACCCGATGTCGTTCGGGTGGCAGACCGACTACATGAGCGAGGGCAAGATCATCGGCGAGTACATCGCCGAGAACTTCCCCGACGCGAATGTCGGTCTCTTCCTCCAGGACGACGACTTCGGCGAGGACGGCGAGGCCGGCATCCGCCAGTACATCGACGACCAGATCGTCGCGGCCGAGCGGTACACCCCGGGCAACACCAACGTCGGCCCGCAGATCGCGGCGCTGCAGGCCGCCGGCGCCGACTTCGTCGTCGGCTTCAACGTGCCCAGCTACACCGCGCTGTCGCAGCTGACCGCCCTGCAGCTCGGCTACGACCCGCAGTGGTTCTACTCCAACGTGGGTTCGGACCCGACGCTGGTCGGCGGCCTGCTCAACCGCTTCAGCGAGGGCGCCGTCAGCGACGCCGCCCTGCTCGACGGCGCGCTGACCACCGGTTACCTGCCGACGGTCGACCAGGCCGACAACCCGTGGATCCAGGAGTTCCAGCGGATCTGGGACGAGTGCGGTGGCGAGGGTGAGCTCACCAACTACCGCGTCTACGGCATGGCCCAGGCCTACACCATGGCCCAGGCCCTGCAGGCCGCCGGCCAGAACCCGACCCGCGAGGGCCTGGTCGAGGCCGTCGAGGCCGTCGGCGGCGAGTGGGAGGGTCCGGTCTTCGCGCCCTTCCGCTACTCCGAGGAGAGCCACATGGGCACGAGCGGCATGACCATCGAGCGCATCGTGGGCAACGGCTCGGAGGTCGTCCAGGACGTCCGCACGACCGACATCGGTGACGCCCCGATCGAGGAGTTCGACCAGGAGCCGGCCACGCCGCCGGCGAACGCGATCCCCGAGGAAGAGGCCTACGAGGGCTGATCGAAGGACTTCCTCGCTCCCCACCGCTCGCACGCTCGCGGCGGGACCCCTGCGAGGGAGCCGTTCCAGCACCGAGCGGCGGCGGGCCGCCGGTCTCCCCCGGGAGACCGGCGGCCCGTCCGCTCCCCGGGCAGGAGCTGGAGATGCGGAACACTTCGCCCTCGAAGTGTGTGCGGAGTTGATCTACGGGTAGGACGCCCGCCAGGTGCGTCCGCGGACGTGCGCACCGCGCGGAGCGCAGGAGGGCAAGGGCATGGTCGACGGACCGGTACGCCAGGCACGGACCATCCGGCGGGCGGTGGTCACCGGAGGTGCGGGCTTCCTCGGCTCGCACCTCTGCGAGCAGCTGCTGGAGTGCGGCGTCGAGGTCGTCTGCCTCGACAACTTCCTGACCGGCGCCCCCGAGAACGTCTCCCACCTGATGGAGCACCCGGGGTTCCGGCTGGTCCGCTGCGACGTCACCGACTACGTGCACGTCCCCGGCCCGGTCGACCTGGTGCTGCACTTCGCGTCACCGGCCAGCCCGATCGACTACCTCAGGATGCCCATCGAGACCCTGAAGGTCGGCAGCCTGGGCACCCTGCACACCCTGGGCCTGGCCCACGACAAGGGCGCCCGGTACGTGCTGGCCTCCACCTCCGAGGTCTACGGCGACCCGCTCCAGCACCCGCAGACCGAGGAGTACTGGGGCAACGTCAACCCGGTCGGCCCGCGCGGCGTCTACGACGAGGCGAAGCGGTTCAGCGAGGCGATGACCACCGCCTACCGGACGTCGAAGGGCACCGACACCGGGATCGTCCGCATCTTCAACACCTACGGGCCCCGCATGCGCGCCGACGACGGCCGCGCCATCCCCGCGTTCGTCAACCAGGCCCTGGACGGCCGGCCGCTCACCGTCGCCGGCACGGGCTCGCAGACCCGCTCCATCTGCTACGTCGACGACACCGTCGCGGGGATCCTGGCGCTGGCCTTCTCCGACCACCCGGGTCCGGTCAACATCGGCAACCCCGACGAACTGTCGATGCTGGCGCTGGCCCGTTGGATCGTGGAGCTCACCGGCTCCGACTCCCCCATCGACCACATCCCCCTGCCCGTCGACGACCCCAAGGTGCGCCGCCCCGACACCACTCGCGCAGAGCAGCTGCTCGGGTGGCGCCCCCAGGTCACCTCCGAGGAGGGGCTGCGCCGCACGGTCGCGTGGTTCGCCGCCCAGCGCGCAGCCGTGGCGCCGACCGCCTGACGGTCGGTCACCATCCATGCGACGAGGGTCACCTCGGAGCGACGCGGGACACATCTAATCTGGAACGGCGAGCTCTGGGGGAGCCGCACCCACCCCGAGTCGACCTCAGAGAGCGAGCATGGGCCGTCACGCAAGTCCCGCAGCCGCGCGCCGTTCGGTGCCCTTCGTCCTGGTCGCCGCGGGTCTGGCGATCGCCCTGGCCCTCGCCGGCCTGGTCTGGTGGGTGGCAGGCAGCGGGGGCTGCGACGACGACGTCACCGTCGACGTCACCGTGGCCCCCGAGCTCGGCACGCTGACCGAGGAGCTCCTGAGCTCGGTCGAGTCGCCCGACGACTCCTTGTGCGTCAGCGCCGAGGTCACCGCCGAGCAGCCGCTCCAGACCGCGGGTGGCCTGGGCGCCCTCGGCGAGGAGTCGCTGCCCGACGTGTGGGTGCCGGACTCGTCGCTGTGGCCGGCGCGGGTCGCCGGCGGCGCCGAGCTGGAGCCGGTGGGTTCGATGGCGGTCTCCCCCGTCGTCCTGGCCACCAGCCGGTCCGTCGTCGACGAGCTCGGGTGGGCCGACGCGGCCCCGGGCTGGGCCGAGGCCCTGGGCACCGGGCGGCCGCTGGCCGTGCCGGACCTCGCCGCCAGCGCCGAGGCGCTCTCCGCGCTGGCCGCGGTGCGCAGCGCCCTCGGTGGCGACGCCGACGCCGACAACGCCGTGGTGGCCGCGGTGCTCGCCGCCGCCCGCAGCACGGAGCTCACCGCCGGCGAGGCGCTGACCGCCGGCAGCGAGGGCGGCGCCGAGGCCCCGCTGGTGCCGGTGAGCGAGCAGGAGGTCTACGCCATCCACCAGGAGGCCGAGGACTCCGCCCTCCTGGCGGTCTACCCCGCCGAGGGTGCCCCGGTGCTCGACTACCCGGTGCTGCGGGTCGGCTCGCCCACCGACGCCCAGGCCCGCGCCGTCGAGATCGTCACCGACCGCCTGCTGTCCGACGACGCGCGGGCGGCCGTGCGGGACGCGGGCTTCCGCGGGCCCGAGGGCGCAGCCCCGCCCGGCGCCGGTACCGGGACCGGCATCGCCGAGGCGGCCCCCGAGGTGCTGGCCCTGGACGCCTCGCAGGTGCAGGGGCTGCTGACCCGGCTCTCCAGCCTGGCCGCCCCGTCGCGCGTCCTGACGGTCTTCGACGTCTCCACGTCGATGGAGGCCCCGGTCAACGGCGGCACGCGGGCCACGCTCGCCCGCGACGCCGCCAAGAGCACCCTGTCCCTGGTCCCCGACGACTACGCGCTGGGTCTCTGGGCCTTCGCCTACGAGCTCGACGGCGACCAGGACTGGACCGAGCTCGTGCCCACCCGCGAGCTCGACGCCCCCGTCGACGGCCGGACCCAGCGCGCCGTCCTGGACGACCAGCTCGACACGATCCCCGAGCGGCTGACCCCCGGCGGCACCGGGTTGTACGACACCACGCTGGCCGCCGTGCGTGCCGCGCGGGAGAACTACGACCCGACGGCGGTGAACAGCGTCCTCGTCGTCACGGACGGCACCAACGAGGACGACGCCGAGGGGACCAGCCTGGGCGACCTGCTGGCCACGCTCAGCGCCGAGGCGGACCCGGACCGGCCGGTCAAGGTGATCGGGGTGGCCCTGGGGCCGGACGCCGACCTCAGCGCGCTCGAGCAGATCGCCGACGCCACCGGGGGCGCGGCGTACTCCGCCGTCGAGGAGGAGGACCTGCAGATGGTCCTCTTCGACGCCCTCCGCCAGCGCGGCTGACACCTCGGCGACCCCGCGCCGCCGGGGCCGGGCGGCGGCCTCCTCCCTCACCGCGGCGCGTCCTCCCTCACCGCACACCACGAGGGAGGACGCGGCATGATCAGGTGCCCTGGTCGTGGCCGAGCGGCAGCTGGTCCAGGGCGGCCACCACCTCGTCGACGGTGATCCTCCCCAGGGCTGGGTCGAGGTCGGTGCCCCACGGGTCCCCGGTGCCGTCGCCGTGCCACAGGACGACGTGCTGCGGGCGCGGCGGCGGCCCCCACAGCGCCGGCGACACCGGGCCGAAGAGCACGACCGACGGCCGCCGGTAGGCGGTGGCCAGGTGCGCGACGCCGGTGTCGCCGCACACCACCAGCCGCGCCGCCGCCACCACCGCGGCGAGCTCCAGCGAGGTCGTCCGGCCGGCGAGCACCGCCGTCCCGGGTAGCCCGGCCGCCTCGGCCACCGACCGGGCGAGCTCCACCTCTGCCGGACCACCGGTGATCCGCACGTCGTGGCCGCAGCCGGCGAGGTGGCGGGCGACCGCGGCGAACCGGTCGGCGGGCCAGCGCCGGCCCTCGAACGCCGCTCCCGGGTGGACGACGGCCGCCCCGCGGACCGGCGGGGGCACGGCCGGCGCGGCGATGTCGAGCGCGTCGGGATCGGCCTCGACGCCCAACCCCTCCGACACCAGCCGGCACCAGCGCCGGACCTCGTGCTCGTCGGGGTACCAGGTTGGCCCGGGGTAGCCGGGGCTGGCGAAGGTGAGCAGCCGCTGCGGGTGCAGGTCGGCGACGACCACGTGCGAGGCCGGGCCCTTGCCGTGCAGGTCGACGGCGAGCTCCGGCGGCGGCCCCGACCAGTCCAGCGGCTCCAGTTCGCGGGCGGGCAGGACCTCGTCGACGGCGTCGACCAGCCCGGCCAGCGGCTCGAGCGCGGTCGTCGTCGCCAGCACCAGCCGGTGCCCTGGCACGGCGGCCCGCACCGCGCGGATCGCCGGCACCCCGGTGAGCAGGTCCCCCAGCCCCAGCGGCCGCAGGACCACCGCGGTCGGCTTCACACGCGGGAGCGCTCGACCAGGGCCGTGGTCGAGTGGCCGTCGAGGTAGGGCAGCACGACGGCCTGACCGCCCCAGCCGCGCAGCACCTCGGCCTCGGGCAGGTCCGCCCCGGCATAGTCGCCACCCTTGGCCCAGACGTCGGGACGCAGCCGGTCGAGCACCTGGGTGGGGGTGTCCTCGTCGAAGACCACCACGGCGTCGACGAACTCCAGCGCCTCGAGCACCCGGGCACGGTCGGGTGCGCTGACCAGCGGACGCGACGGTCCCTTCAACCGGCGCACGGAGTCGTCGGAGTTGATGCACACGACGAGGCAGTCGCCCAGGCCGCGGGCGGCGCGCAGCGTGGCGACGTGCCCGGGGTGCAGCAGGTCGAAGCAGCCACCGGTGGCGACGACGGTGCCCCCCGCGGCGCGCACCCGGGCGATGACGGCCCCCGCCCCGGGCGCGGCGGTCTCCACCTCGACCCGCTCGTCGGCGTCCCAGGCGGTCGCGCCGCCCCGGGCGACGAAGGCCGAGGCGGACGCGACCGCTGCGGCGACCGCTTCGCCGGTGACCGCCCCGTCGGCGAGGGCCAGCGCCGCGGCGGCGGCGAAGGAGTCTCCGGCGCCGCACGGGTCGCCACCGGTCACCGCGACCGCGGGGACCACCATCGGTGCGCCGGTGCCGTAGGAGAGCAGCGCGCCGCGGGAGCCCATCGTCACCGCGACCGCGCCCACGCCCCAGTGGCGGATGAGCGCCTCGGCGCGGGCCCCGACGGCGGCGAGGCCCTCGCCGTCGACGGCCGGGACCACCCGGGCCGCCTCGGCGCCGTTGGGGGTGACCAGGCGCGCGCTGGGCACCGGGTCGGCGCCACGCGGGTGCGGGTCCCAGACGACGGGGCCACGGGCCTGCGCCAGGGCGGCGCGGACGGCCGCGTCCGCCGTCGTGCCCCGGCCGTAGTCGGCGACGAGGACGGCGGCGGCGTCGCGGATCGCGTCGGCGGCCGCGGCGGGGAGCTCGCCGAGCACGGCGACGGGCGCGCCGCTGTCCAGCCGGGCGACGGAGTGGTCACCCACGCGCACCCGCTGCTTGACGGCGGTCCCCCCGGTGGCGGGGATCTCGACCAGGCGGACCCGGCCGGCGAGCAGGGCGCGCAGCCGGTCGGCGTCCTCGTCGCAGTCCATCGGCGCGACCAGCACCACTTCGCGGGAGCCCGCCGCCGCGGCGATGACCGCCGCCAGCGCGGCGCCGCCGGGGCGTTCCCGCCGCTCGATGTCCTCCACCACCGGCACCGGGGCGTCGGGGGTCAGCCGCGACGCCGTGCCGACCAGGTCGACGTCGAGCAGCGCATCGCCGACGACGACCAGCGGACGGGCGCTCACTTCGCCGCCTCCAGCGACGGTCCCGTCGGCACCCGCGGCGGTTCGGCGAGCACGGCGGCGTCGAAGGCCGCGCAGACCAGGTGCAGGGCGGCCAGGTGGCACTCCTGCACGGTGGCGGTCCACGGGGAGTCGATGCAGACCGCGTCGTCGGCCGCTGCGGCCAGCGGGTTCGGCGCCGGGCCGGTGATCGCCAGCGTCGTGATGCCGCACTCGCGGGCGCGCCGGGCGGCGGCGACCGCGTTGGGCGAGCGACCCGACGTCGAGAGCAGCACGAGCACGTCGCCCTCGCGGCCGTGGGCCTCCACCTGCCGGGCGAACAACTCGTCGGCCGGGTAGTCGTTGGCGATCGCGGTCAGCGAGGAGGTCTCCGCCGTGAGGCAGATGGCCGAGAAGGGCGGGCGGTCGGCGCGGTAGCGGCCCACCAGCTCGGCGGTGAGGTGCTGCGCCTGGGCTGCGCTGCCGCCGTTCCCCGCCGCCAGCAGCCGGCCGCGGGACGGGCCGCAGAGGACGTCGGCCAGCAGCCGACCCCAGCGGTCCAGCGCCGGGAGCTGCTCCTCCAGCGAGCGCAGCGCGTTCCGCAACGAGGCGACGTGGTCGGCCCCCGTCAGGTGGGTGCAGGTGTCCGGCGCCGGGACCTCGGCGACGTCCTCGAAGAACGAGTGCGGGCTGACGCTCATCGGGCGACCTCCACGGGACTGCGCCGGGTGAGCACCTGGCGGTAGACGGTTTCGGTGTCGGCGACGACGCGGGCCCAGCGGTAGCGGGTGCGGGCCCGCTTCAGGCCGGCGGCGCCGTAGGCGGTACGGCGGTCGTCGTCGGCGAGCAGCGCGGCGAGCACCGCGCCCAGGCGCTCCGGGTCGCGCGGGGGGACGAGGTCGCCGGTGACGCCGTCGACGACGGTGTCCTGCAGCCCGCCGACGGCCGTGGCGACCACCGGCCGCGCGCAGGCCATGGCCTCCAGCGGGGTGATGCCGAAGGGCTCGTACCAGGGGACGGCGAGGACGACGTCGGCCGAGCGGATCCAGGCCGGGACGTCGGCGCGGGCGACGGCCCCCGTGAACACCAGCCGGTCGGCGACCCCGGCCTCACCGGCGAGGGCGCGCAACCGGCGCACCTCGGGATCGGCGTCGAGCCCGCCCGCCGGAGGCCCGCCGACGACGACGAGCTCGGCGTCGGGCACCGCGCCCAGGGCCCGGACGGCGTCGTCCTGCCCCTTGCGCTCGACCAGCCGGCCGAGGACCAGCAGCCGCCTGCGCTCACCCCGGGGGGCGACCGGACCGCGGGGCGTGAACACCGAGGTGTCGACGCCGCAGGGCACGATCGAGACGCGGTCGCTGGGCAGTCCCAGGCGGCGCAGCTCGAACACCTCGTCGGAGCAGGTGGCCACCACGTGCGCCACGTCCCGGCACAGCCCGCGCTCGAGGTCGATCCGCTCGGCGGGCGAGGTGTCGGCGTCGCCCTGGTGCCGGCGCTTGACCGAGCCGAGGGCGTGGAAGGTCTGCAGCACCGGCACGGTCGCGAGCAGGCTGGCCGAGGCCTCGACCGACGCCAGGCCGCTCATCCAGAAGTGCGCGTGCACCACGTCGGGGGGCTGCGCCGCCCAGCCGTGCCGCAGCACCCGCGCGAAGGCGGGCATGTGCTGGAGCAGCTCGTCCTTGGGCAGCGGCTCGGCCGGTCCGGCGGTGACGTGGGCGACGTCGTAGCCGTCCGGCGTGGCCACCCGCTCGGGCAGCGACGGGTCGTCCCGGCGGGTGTGCACGGTGACCTCGTGCCCGCGCTGGGCGAGCCCCGCCGCCAGGGCGGCGACGTGCACGTTCTGCCCGCCGGCGTCCACGCCGCCGATGGCGGCGAGCGGGCTGGCGTGCTCGGACACCAGGTCGACCTTGAGCGGGTACGCGCCGAGCGGGTCGGTCCTCATCGGGTCACCTCCTCGAGGAGCGCGTCCCAGTCCCGCAGGAAGCGGTCCAGGCCGTAGCGCTCGAGTGCGGCCGCGCGGGCGGCCTTGCCGGCCAGGCGGGCGGCGTCCTCGTCGTGCAGGAACTCGCGCACGGCGCCCCACAGCCGCTCGGGCCGGGTGGAGACCACCCCGGCCTCGGCGGGCACCGCCTCGACCACCTCGGTGGTGGCCAGCGCGACCACGGGCATGCCCAGCTGCATCGCCTCCAGCAGCGAGAGGCCCAGCGACGTCCAGCGCACCGGGTGGACGTACACCCGGCGGCGGGCGAGCTCGGCGTGCATGGCGTGCTGGGGCGGGTCGTCGAACAGGGTCACCCGCGCCGGGTCCAGCCCGTACTTCTCGTGCAGGCCGGTCAGCCCCATGCCGAAGACGTCGACCGGCGCCACCGCGGCGAGCCCGGGCAGCAGGTCGGCGCCCACGGTGCGCCCGCGCCGGACGGGCTCGTTCGTGACGACGGCGGCGCGGGCCAGCTCGCCGGTCCACCGCTCCCCCGGGTCGACGATGCCGTGCTCGATCACCGTCGTCGGGGCCCGGCCGTTGTCGTAGAACAGCTCGTTGAAGTGCGTGACGTGCGCGATCGGGATGTCGTCGCGGTCGGCCACCGGGTGCCGGGTGTGCGGAACCGGTCCGTCACCCGGTTCCAGCCCGGGTGCGTTGTGCTCGAGGAACACCGCGGGCAGGTCGCGGCCCGGCTCGCGCCCCAGCCACTCGCGGCACAGCTCGAGGTCGCGCCGGCGCTGCAGCACGACGACGTCGGGCTGCTCGTCGTCCCGCAGCTCGGCGGGCGTGACCTCCCGCGCCGACGCCGGCCAGTCCCAGGTACGGGCACGACCCAGCCCGTCACCGTCGCGGCCCGGCGTCACCGGGAGCAGGTACTCGTGGTGCCCCTGGACGAACGCGGTCGTCCACGAGCCGTGCACGTGCCAGACCAAGATCTTCATGCTGTCACCTGGGTGGTCGTCGGCGCCTCGGGGACCGCGGCAGGGATGCGTTCGACGGCCGGCTGCTGGACCGCGAGCAGTTCGTCCACCGCGGCGACCACGTCGGAGGCGGTCACCTCGGTCAGACAGGGGTGGCCGGGCACCGGGCACTCGCGGGCCCGGGTACCGGCGCAGGGTGCCGACTGGTCCCCGAGCAGTACGCAGGGCACGCCGTAGGGCGCCCAGCGGACGGCCGGGACCACCGGCGCGAACAGGGAGACGACCGGCGTGCCGACGGCGGCGGCCAGGTGCGCCGGGCCGGTGTTGCCGACGACGACCGCCGCGGCCCCGTCGAGCAGGGCGGCCATCTCGGCCAGCGAGGTGGCCCCGCCGAGGTCGACGCCGCGGTCGCCGGCCACGGCGGCGGTGAGCTCCCGCTCCCCCGGCCCGCCGGTGACCAGCACCCGGTGCCCGGCGTCGGCGAGCGCCTCCACCGCCTCGGCGCAGCGGTGCGCCGGCCATGCGCGCGCCGGCACCGAGGCACCGGGGTGCAGGACGACGTAGCCGGGTTCCGCGGCGGCGGGGTGCGCGACCGGGGGCAGGGGTCGGCGCACCGCCAACCGGCCGTCGTCGCCGGCCGGCAGCTCGAACCCGGCAGCACGGGCGAGGGACAGCGCCCGCTCGGGCTCGGGCAGGTCGTCGCCGACGCGGTGGCGGACGTCGAGCAGCGTGCCGGGGTAGTCGACGCTGATCGCGCTGATCCGCCGCACGCCGGCGGTGCGGAGCACCAGCGCCAGGGGCAGGGGCGACTGGTGGAAGGACGTGGAGATGACCGCCTCGTCGGGCGCCAGCGACCGCACGCGCTCGGTCAGCGCGGCGAGGTCGCCGGCGTCGACCGGCGGGGGGTCGCCGAGGATCCACGGGCAGGCCCAGGTCCACACCTCGTCGACGCCGGGCAGCAGCTCCGCCGCGGCCGCACCGGCCGGCCCGGCGAGCAGCACGACTCGGTCGGCGCCGTGCGCGACGGCGCGCACGAGCGGGCCCTGCAGGAGGACGTCGCCGGCGTTGTCCAGCCGAGCGACCAGGACGGTCCGCGGGGCGCTCACCAGAGCCCGGCCAGGACGTCGTCGACGGCCGCGGGCAGCGTCGCGGCCCGCTGCGGCGCGGCCGCCACCTCCTCGCGGCGGGTGACCGGGGTGGGCACGAGGATGCCGCGGGCACCGGCCGCGGCGGCCGCCTCGACGTCGGCGCCGATGTCACCGATCACGACGCAGCGGGTGGGGTCGACGCCGAGCTCGGTGCAGGCGGCCAGCACCATGCCGGGGGCGGGCTTGCGGCAGGCGCAGCCGTCGTCCGGCCCGTGCGGGCACACCTGGACCGTCTCGAAGGGACCGAGCAGCTCGTCGAGCCGCTTCATGCAGGCGTCCACCTGGTCGGGGGTGATGAGCCCGCGGGCGACACCGGACTGGTTGCTGACCACGCCGACCCGCACACCGCGGGCGCGCAGCCGGTCGAGGGCCTCCTGTGCCCCGTCCACCGGCCGCACCCACTCCGGGTCGCCGTTGTAGGGGAAGTCGTGCACCAGCGTGCCGTCGCGGTCGAAGAGCACCAGGTCGGGCAGGCCGCGCCACTTCGGCACACCCACGTGCTGGACCACCCCGCGCAGCCAGTGCCAGGTGGCCAGCGGTGGGATGAGCACGCTGGTGGCCAGCATCGTCGTCACCTCGGTGCGGTCGCGCGGGCCGGGGGCGATCCGGCGCCAGGCGAACTCCGCGGTGCCCGCGGCCCAGGCGGCCGCTGCGGCCAGCGCCGCCCGGGGCCGGCGCGCGGCGGCCAGGCCGACGGCTGCCAGGGCGGCCGCGGTGACCGCGGTGTGCTGCGGACGGCGGCCGAGCGCGGCGTCGGCCCGCTCGCGCCAGTCCGGCCCGTGGAGCCGGCGCATGAGGACGTCGTCGGCGTTGCCGGCCTGCACCCGGACGCTGACCCAGCGGTCCGCGGGCCGGACCGGGTGGGTGATCCACCGCTCCCCGCGCACCAGCCGGGCACCGGTGCCCATGATCCGCAGCGCGAGGTCGGAGTCCTCGCGGAAGGCGCGGGGGAAGCGCTCGTCGAAGCCCCCGACCGCAGCGAGCGCGCTGCGGCGGTAGGCGAGGTCGGCGGTGATCCAGCTCGAGGTGGCCAGGCCCGCGGTACCGCGTTCCCAGTCGGTGGGCCGGCGGTCGGCGGGCAGCGGAACCCGCACCCGGCCCTGGCTGCCCGCGACGTCGTCGGGCAGGTCGCCGAGGTCGGCCGCCAGCCGCCCGTACCAGTCGGGGTCGGTCACGACGTCGTCGTCGAGGAAGGCGATCCACTCGGTGCGGGCGGTGCGCCACCCGAGGTTGCGGGCCCGGGCGGGGCCTCCTCCCCCGGTGCGCACGACGCGGACCGGCGGCAGCCCGGGGCGGTCGGGGTCGAGCGGCGCACCGGTGGGGCGGTCGTCGACCACGACGAGCTCGGCCGGGCGCGGGCCCGGGGCAGCGGCCAGCGCGTCGAGCAGGACGTCGAGAGAGGGACGTCCGATCGTCGGCACGACGACGGTGCACTGCGCGAGCATGATCACGTCCTGCCCGTTCTCGTACCGGCGAAACACTACGGGCTTGAAGTGTTTGCGACGACCAGGCGGACGGGTGACCCCGAGCGCTGCGGCGGAGCCGCTGGTGGCCGGGCCGGCGCACCGCGCGACCACCGACCGGGCCGGTTCCCCGGGAGGGTGTCCCGAGCAGCACGTCCCTGCCCACGCCGACGGGGCAGAGCGCTACCGCCCCGGAAAGAGGCGGCGGGCGCCCCGGGAGCAGGACCGGTGCGGGACCCCCGGCGCGGTCGGGGTCCTCGCCGGCCCGGGAGCGGGCCCCGGCGCGCACGGTCCGGCCGGCGCGTGGATCAGCCGACCGGCGGCGCCAGGACGGCGACCTCCTCGGCGTAGCCCAGCGGCGCGGCGGTGCGCCGCTCCAGCTCCTCGCGCGTGAGCCCCTCGACCATCTCGCGCACCACGAGACCGGTCGGGGTGACGTCGATGACCGCGAGCTCGGTGTAGATGCGGTCGACCACCTGCGCGGCGGTCAGCGGGTAGGTGCACTCGGGCAGGAGCTTGGGCCGGCCGTCGGGCGTGGTGTGCATCATCAGCACCAGCACCCGCTTGGCGCCGACCGCGAGGTCCATCGCGCCACCGACCGCCGGGGGCAGGTGGGCGTCGTCGGTCGCCCAGTTCGCCAGGTCGCCCTGCGCGGACACCTGGAAGGCGCCCAGCACGGTGACGTCGATGTGGCCGCCGCGCATCATCATGAACGAGTCGGTGTGGTGGAAGTAGGAGCCGCCGGGGAGCAGGGTCACCGGCGACTTGCCGGCGTTGATCAGCTCCCAGTCCTCCTCCCCGGCTGCCGGAGCAGGCCCCATGCCGAGGATGCCGTTCTCGCTGTGGAAGACGATCTCCTTGCCGGCGGAGACGACGTCGCCGACGAGCGTGGGCATGCCGATGCCCAGGTTGACGTAGGAGCCGTCGGGGATGTCCTGTGCCACCCGGGCGGCCATGCCGGTGTGCGACAGCGGGGTGACCGTCATGCCGCCACCTCGACGACCCGGTCGACGAAGATCCCCGGGGTCACGACGGCCTCGGGGTCCAGGTCGCCCAGCTCGACGAACTCCCGCACCTGCACGACGGTGAGGTCGGCCGCGGTCGCCATGGTGGGGCCGAAGTTCCGCGCCGCCTTGTTGTAGACCAGGTTGCCCCAGCGGTCCGCGCGCAGCGCCTGGACGAGCGCGACGTCGCCGCGCAGCGGCTCCTCGAAGACGTGCCGCCGTCCGGCGATCATGCGCACCTCCTTGCCGCGGGCGAGCAGCGAGTCGGCGCCCGCGGGCGTGAAGAAGCCGCCCAGGCCCGCTCCCGCGGCGCGCATCCGCTCGCTGAGGGTGCCCTGCGGCACCAGCTCGAGCTCGATGTCTCCCGCCCGGTAGAACTCCTCGAACCAGATGGAGCCGGCCGACCGCGGGTACGAGCAGATGATCTTCCGCACCCGCCGCTCGCGGATGAGCGCGGCGACGTCGGTCTCCCCGCTCCCGGCGTTGTTGGTGACGATCGTCAGGTCCTTCGCGCCCTGCTCCAGCAGCGCGTGCACCAGCTCGACCGGCACACCGGCGGCCCCGAACCCGCCCACGAGGACGGTCGCGCCGTCCTCGACGCCCTCGACCGCGGCTGCCAGCGAGCCGACCCTCTTGTCGATCACTGCTCCTCCGGTGGTGGGGCGGGTGCGGGGGGACGGGGCGCCGGCGGCGCCACCCGGCGGGATCGGTCAGCCACGGTCAGCCCCCGGGCCCCCGTCCTGCGCCCTCGAGGCGGTCGAACCCGTCGTCCCGGTCGAGCCGGAGCCGTCCCGGGGCGCCCCGGTCGCAGCACCCTCTGCGTCGTCGGTGTTCTCGAATCCGGGCGTGCCCTCGGGCTCGGCCGTGGTGCCGGTCGCCGCGAGGTCCTCCTCGCCCGGCATGGACGGGCGGCTGCGACCCCGCCGGCGGCGGATGCCCTGGACGGTGCTCCAGATGACCACCAGGGCCATGAGGGCGAACAGCGTGCCGGACATGGGCCGGGTGAAGAAGATCGACACCTCGCCGCCCGAGATCAGCATCGACCGGCGGAACGACTCCTCCAGGATCGTGCCGAGCACGAACGCCAGCACCAGCGGACCCGGCTCGAAGCCGGTCTTCTTCATCAGCCAGCCGATGATCCCGAACACGAGCACGACCCACATGTCGAACGAGTCGTTGTTCACCGAGAAGACGCCGGCCATCGTCACCAGCAGGGCGAACGCGGCCAGGATACCGGCGCGCACCCGCAGCAGCTGGACGAAGAACCCGACGAGCGGGACGTTCAGGATCAGCAGCATCAGGTTGCCGATGGCCATCGACGCGATGACGCCCCAGAAGATCTCCGGCTGCTGGTCGATCAGCTGCGGCCCGGGCGTGATGCCCTGGATGAGCAGCGCGCCGAAGATCAGCGCCAGCACCACGTTGGGCGGGATCCCGAGGGTGAGCAGCGGGATGAACGCCGAGGTGGAGGAGGCGTTGTTCGCCGTCTCCGGCCCGGCGACGCCCTCGATGGCGCCCTTGCCGAACCGGGTCGGGTCCTTGGCCCGCCGCTTCTCCATCGCGTAGGAGGCCAGCGAGGAGATGACTCCGCCACCGCCGGGCAGCACCCCGAGGAAGAAGCCCAGGACCGAGCCACGGGCGATCGCGCCGGAGGAGTCCTTGAAGTCCTTGCGGTTGGGCCAGATGTTCCTGATCTTGCTCTTGATCGCCTGGGCCTTCTCCGTCTTCTCGACGTTGTAGAGGATCTCGCCGACGCCGAAGAGCCCCATCGCCACGGCGACGAAGTCGAAGCCGTCGAACAGCGAGATCGACCCGAAGGTGAAGCGGCCGGTCCCGGTGATCAGGTCCTGCCCGACCGTGGCCAGGAGCAGGCCGAGCGCGGCCATGGCCAGGCTCTTCACCGGGTGCCGGGTGCCCAGGTAGGTGACCAGCAGGATGCCCAGCGCGGTGAGGGCCACGTACTCGGGGTCACCGAAGGAGACGGCGAGCTCGGCCAGCGGTGGAGCCAGCAGGACCAGGCCGACGATGGAGACCGTGCCGCCGATCCAGGAGCCGACCGCGGCGATGCCCAGCGCGGGGCCGGCCCGGCCCTGCTTGGCCATCTGGTAGCCGTCGAAGGTCGTGACCACCGAGGCGGCCTCGCCGGGCAGCTGCAGCAGCACCGAGGTGATCGTGCCGCCGTACATCGACCCGTAGTAGATGCCCGCCAGCATGATCACCGCGGTGACGGGCTCGATCTCGTAGGTGATCGGCAGCAGCAGCGCGATGGTCGCCGTCGGCCCGAGGCCCGGCAGCACGCCGATGACGGTGCCGATGAGCACGCCGATGAAGACGTAGAGCAGGTTCGTCGGGTCGAGGGCGACCGAGAACCCCTGGCCGATGCCTTCCAGGATGCTCATGCCTCAGCTCCCCACCGGTGCGAAGACGATGCCGTCGGGGAACGGTACGGCCAGGACCTCCGCGAACAGCAGGTGGAACACCAGCGCCCCGATCACCGCGAGCGGAACGGCCCAGCGCCACGGCTCGCGGGCGAAGATCCGCAGCCAGAAGAGCAGCATCAGGACGGCCGAGACGAAGAAGCCGATCGTCTCGAACAGCACGATGAAGACCGCGAGGCTGGCCAGCCCCATCGCGATGCCGAGGGTGCCGCGTGTCCAGGGCTCGTAGTCCTCGGGGTCGTCGATGAAGAGCAGCACCACCCCCGTGAAGGTGAGCAGGGTGGCCACGATGAACGGCCAGAGGCCAGGGCCGGGTGCGCTCATCTCGCCGAGGCCGAGGTCGCGGGCGCCCAGCATCGCAGCCGCGCCGAGGACCACCAGGATCAGCGGCGCGAGCCGGTGCAACTGCTTCGTCATCAAGTCTCCGGGGGAAGGCACGTACGCGACCGCTCAGCGGCGGGGACCGGCCGAGCACCGGTCCCCACCGCCGCGGGGCTCACTCCTGCAGGATCGGCCCGTAGGCCTCGACGATCTCGTCGATCCGGGTGGAGAAGGCCTCGCTGTCGATGAACTCGTCCGGAACGTACTGCTCGCCGAGCTGCTCGCGCACGTCGTCCTTCTGCAGGCAGGTGTCGACCGTCTCCTCGAGCGTGGAGACCACGTTGTCGGGGACGCCCGCCGGGGCGGCGAGGCCGAAGACCGAGACGCTGTTGGTCAGCTCCTCGAAGCCGGACTCGGCCAGGGTCGGCGCGTCGATGTAGTCGACGGGCTCGGCCGGGCTGACCGCCAGGGGCACGAAGCTGCCGGCGTCGATGTTCTCCAGCACGTCCTGCGAGCTGTTGATGAAGATGGCGTCGACGTTGCCGCCGAGGATCGCCGTCGTCATCTCGGCGTTGCCGGTGAAGGGCACCGGGGTGACCTCGACGCCGTACTCCTCGGCCAGCCGCCGCAGCTCCATCGCCTGCGACGTCGTGGTGCCGGGGACGCCGACGTTGAGCTCGCCCGGGTTCTCCTCCGCGTAGGTGAAGAACTCCTCGGCGGTGGTGAACTGCGAGCCCTCCCCGACGATGAGGGCCGAGGGGATCTCGGTGACCGCGGCGATCGGGACGTAGTCCTCGTTGGTGTAGCCGACGTCGTCCTGCAGCGGGTTGGTGGCCGAGGCCGGCACCGCGATCAGCGACAGCGTGTACCCGTCGTTGCCGCCGGCGATCATCGCCTGCATGCCGACCGAGCCGGAGGCGCCCTCACGGTTCTCCACGACGACGGTCTGGCCCAGCTCGTCCTCGATGCAGCTGCCGATGGTGCGCGCGGCCAGGTCGGTCGGGCCACCGGCGGCGTAGGGGACGATCAGGTTGATGCTCTCGGTCGGGTAGTCCGGGGCGGCCTCCGCCGAGTCCTCGCTGCCGGCGTCCTCGCTGCCGCCGCAGGCGGCGAGGGCGAGCACGGACGCGGCGATCAGCGCGGGCCAGGTGGTGCGGGTACGGCGCATGGGTTCCTCCGGTGGTCGGGGGTGGGGCGTAGGGGTCCGGGTGCGGGTGGGCGTCAGCCGAGGATCGGTTCGTAGACCTCCTGCGTGCGGTCGAGCACCTCGGCGAGCTCCTCGGCGCCGGCGAACTCCTCGAGGACGTACTCCTCGCCGAGCTGCTCCTGCACCTCCGGCTTCTCCAGGCAGGTCTGGAGGGTGTCCTCCAGCGTCGAGACGACGTCGTCGGGCAGCCCGGCCGGCCCGGCGAGACCGAACGTCGAGCCCGACAGCGTCAGGCCGTCGTAGCCGAGCTCCTCGAAGGTCGGGGTGTCGGGCAGCCAGGACAGCCGCTCCTCGGGCGAGGCCACGAGCGGGACGAAGGCGCCGGACTCGATGTTCTGCACCACGTCGCTGGAGGCGTTGATCAGCACCGCGTCGACGTTCCCGCCGAGCAGGGCGGTGGTCATCTCGGCGTTGCCGTTGAACGGCACGGCGGTGACCTGCACGCCGTGCTCCTCGGCCAGCCGCTGCAGCTCGATGGCCTGGGGCGTCGAGGCGCCGGGGGTGCCCACCGTGACGGTGCCCGGCTGGGCCTCGACCGCGGCGAAGAAGTCCTCCGCGGAGGCGTAGGGCGAGTTCTCCCCCACCGCCAGCACCGACGGGACCTCGGTCATGACGCCGACGGGGGTGATGTCGTCCTTGGTGTAGCCCACCTCGTTGGCCAGCGGGGTCAGCACCATCGTGCCCGCGGTGACCAGCGAGAGGGTGTACCCGTCGGGCTCGGCGCCGACCAGCTCGGTCGTCGCGAGGGCGCCGGAGCCGCCCGGCAGGTTCTCGACGACGACGGTCTGCCCGAGCTCCTCCTCGAGGCAGGCACCGACGGTGCGGGTGGTCAGGTCGGTCGGCCCGCCGGCGCCGTAGGGGACGAGCATCCGGATCGACTCCGTCGGGTAGGACGACGCCTCGCCACCGCCCTCGGCAGCAGTGCCGCCCCCGCTGTCGTCACCGCCGCAGGCGGCCACCAGACCGATCAGGACCACGCTCGCGAGGCCTGCCGAGATGCGCATGCTTCTTCCCCCCAACGGTCACCGCTGACCGGTCTGCCACAGCCGGGTGCTACCCGGTCGGTGGTCTGGATCACCTGGATACAAGCACAGCGCCGGACCGCGCATCGCCCCGGGAGGCAACGATCCGGACTCGGTCAGCTGACGGACAGCACCGCGTCGATCACGTGCGGTCCGGGGGCGGCGACGGCCCGGCGGAACTGCTCGACGAACTCCTCGGCCGTCGTCGCACGGCTCCCCGGGACACCCATCCCGGCGGCCAGCGCGACGAAGTCGAGGTCCGGCCGGTCGAGCTCCAGGAGGTCCCGGGACCGCGGCCCGGAGGCCTCCGCCCCGACGTTGCGGAGCTCGCCCTCGAGGATGCGGTAGGACCGGTTGCTGAACACGACCGTGGTCACGTCGAGCTGCTCGCGCGCCTGGGTCCACAGCGCCGAGATCGTGTACATCGCGCTGCCGTCGCCCTCGAGGGAGACGACGCGCCGGCCCGGGCACGCGACCGCGGCCCCCGTGGCGACCGGGAGCCCCTGGCCGATCGCGCCCCCGGTGAGCGTGAGCCAGTCGTGGCGCGGGGCGCCCGCGGTCGGGAGCGGCATCTGCCGGGTCGAGGTGACCCCCTCGTCCACCACGACCGCCCCTTCGGGCAGCAGGGCGCCCAGCGCCGCACCCACGGCGTCCGGCGTCAGCGGGCCGGTGGGCAGCTCGGGCCGCTGCAGGGGCTGCAGGTCGGGCTCCACCCCGGGGCCCACGAGCTCGGCCAGCCGGTCCAGCGCGCCGACGACGTCGTCCGCCCCCTCGGCGAGCACGTGGACCTCGCACCCCTCGGGGACCAGGCTGCTGGGGCGGTCGGGGTAGGCGAAGAACTCCACCGGCGGGCGGGCGCCCACGCAGACGAGGTGGCGGACGCCGGCCAACCGGGCCGCGACCTGCTGGCCGGCCCGGGGCAGCCGCTCGACGGGCGGCAGGCCCGCCCCTCGCTCCAGCCGCGCGGGGAAGGTCTCGCAGTAGAGCTGCGCCCCGGCCGCTCGCGCGATCCGGCCGGCGGCCCGCAGCCCCGCCTCCCGCGTCGCCGCTCCACCCACCAGGACCGCGCAGGGCTCGCCGGAGGTCAGCAGCGCCGCGATGCCCGCGACGGCGTCCTCCGGTACCGGGCGCGGCCCGCCCGCCGGCCGGGGCGCCGCGGGCGCGGCCCCCTCGGACCAGGAGACGTCGGCGGGCAGGATCAGGGTGGCGATCCCGCCGGGGGCCGTGCGGGCTGCGGCGATCGCCCCCGCCGCGTCGACCGCCACGTCAGCGGAGGTCTCCGAGCGGCGCACCCACCGGGACACCGTGCCGGCGAGCGCGTCGATGTCGGAGTCCAGCGGGGAGTCGTACTGCTTGTGGTAGCCGGCGTGGTCACCGACGACGGGGACCATCGGCGTCGCCGCGCGGCGCGCGTTGTGCAGGTTGGCCAGCCCGTTGGCCAGCCCCGGCCCCAGGTGCAGGAGGACGCCGGCGGGCCGGCCGGTCATCCGGCCGTAGCCGTCCGCGGCACCGGTGGCCACGCCCTCGAACAGGCACAGCACCCCGCGCATCTCGGGGACGCTGTCGAGCGCGGCGACGAAGTGCATCTCCGAGGTGCCCGGGTTGCCGAAGCAGACGTCGACGCCGCCGTCGACCAGCGTGCGGATGAGGGCCTGCGCGCCGTTCACGCCACACCCCCGACCCGCTCGGACCGTGCGTGGCGGAGGTCACCCGGAGCAGCCATGGAGGGCACCGTACGGGGGCGCGTCCGACCGGCGGCCCCCGGCCCCGGCCACCTCAGCGACGGGTGCGCGTGGCGGCCGAGACCCGGGCGAGCGCATCGGTGACGACGGCGGCGTCGTCACCGATCAGCGCCAGCAGGTGGGCGACGAGCTCGTCGTGCGTGGTGCGGGCCGCGGTGACCCGGGCCCGGCCGGCGTCGGTGAGCCGGGCGTGCAGCAGGCGCCGGTCGCCGTCGACCCGCTCCCGGATGACCAACCCCTGGGCGACCAGGCGGTTGATCGTGCTGGTGACGCCGGGCCGGGAGAGGCCGACGGCGTCGGCCACCTCCCCCATCGTGGCCCGTTCCCCCGGCGCCTCCGCGATGCGCCGCAGCGCCTCGAAGCCGGTGAGGGAGAGGTCGTGGTGGCGGTGGAGCGCCGAGTCGACCCGCCGGGTGATGCGGTCGTGCACCTGGACGATGCGCAACCAGGTCTCGGCGGGGCGGGGAGCGGCTCCGGGAAGAGCGGCGGCGTCCCGGGGGACCCCGCGCGCGAGCGCGTCCTCGGACAGTGGCACGGAGGCAGGGTCCCCTGATCGGGCGACGGTGAAACCGACCTCAGACCGCGGAGGCGGAGCCGACGGCGCGTCGGCCGGCGTGCCGGCGGCCGACGACCGAGACCAGCCCGCCGGTGGTGACCACGAGCGCCACCGCGGCGATGGTCAGCGATGCGAGGGAGAGGACCCCGCGGGCCGGCACCGCCTGCTCGGCGGCCCCGACCTGCAGGGCGACGCTCGTGCCCACCGCGGAGTCGGCCCCGACGAGGTCGAGGGTGGTGGGGCCCGCCGCGGCCGTCCGGGGGATGCGCACGTCGACGCGGATCGCGCCGGTGGGGTCCGCCGTGGTGCTGGCCAGCACGGTCTCGCCGCCGTGGAGCAGGACGTCCACCCGCTCGCCGGGGATGAAGCCGGCGCCGCGCAGGAGGACCGTGCCCCCCGCCTGCACCTGGGCGACCCCTCCTACGGAACCGGCCGGGACGACCGCCCCCGCCGCGTCGGAGGTGCGGGGCGCCTCACCGCCGGTGGTGGCGTCGGGGCTCGTGGGCGCCGCACGGCCGGTGGTCGGGGCGGGCGCCGTCGTGGTGCCGGGGATCCGCGGCGTCCCTGAACCCTGCCCGGCGGGGGGTGAGGGAGCCGGCTCGGCGGCCTCCACCTCAGCGGTGGGCGGCGCCGGCGGCGGCGGGGGCGGGGACAAGGCGGCCTCGCAGTCCTCGACCGTGGGCCGGGTGAGCGTGTAGTCCGCCAACTCGTCGACGAAGGCCAGGCCGGAGCCGTCGCGGGCGGTGAACTGCAGCCGCGGGTCGATGGTCTCGCCGGGCGCGACGTCCCCGGTGCGCAGCACCACGGTCGCGAAGGGCTCCAGGACGGCCTCGTCCTCACCGGACGGCGTCCGCACGGTGGCGAGCACGACGCTGTACGGGGCGTTGCCGGCGACGACCTCGACCACGATGCCGCCGGGGCGGCAGCTGGGGCCGTGGGTCACCCGGGCGTCGGGGCGAGCAGGGTCGTCGACCGCACGCGCCGGGCCGGCACCGGAGACGGCGATGCCGAGGAGGACGACGAGGAGGCCGGTCACCACCCCTGCGGGGAGGGCACCGCGGGCCACCCGCGCCGACGTCGTCCACGCCGGCCCGGCGATCTGCCCCGAACCGCTGATCAGCCCTGCTCCCCCCACCGATGCACTGCAGTTCCCGAGGATGACGGAAGTGACACTTCGTTGCCAGCCCGTTACGCGCGTGTCGCGCGTGTCGTGCGGCGTGTCGCGGAATACCCGCCGCCCACCCGTCCGGGGGAACCGCGGGACCCGCCGATCCCATCCCGCGCGCTACCCGCGATCCAGCAGCCGCACCCCCTGCCGCAACGGATCGCCGGGCCCTGCCTCGGCGGCCGTGAGACCGGTCACTACCGTGACCGCGTGGACGAAGCGGGCGCCGGCCGACGGCGGCAGAACGAGGTGTACCGGGCCGGCGTGTACGGCCGATCCCCGCGGGTGCCGGTCGGCATCCGCCGACTGCAGGAGCGCGCGAAGCGAGCGCTGGACGCCCGCGCCTACGCCTACGTCGCGGGCGGCGCCGGCGACGAGGTCACCCAGCGCGCCAACCGCGCCGCCTTCGACCGGTGGGCCGTGGTCCCCCGGGTGCTGCGCGACGCGAGCGCCCGCGACACCTCCGTAAAGCTCTTCGGTCGCCGACTGCCCGCGCCGCTGCTGCTGGGGCCGGTCGGGGCGCTGGAACTCGTGCACCCGGAGGCCGATCTGGCCGTCGCGCGGGCCGCCGCCGCCACCGGAGTGCCGATGGTGTTCTCCAACCAGGCTTCGCGCTCGATGGAGGAGTGCGCCGCGGCGATGGACGGCTCGCCTCGGTGGTTCCAGCTGTACTGGTCCACCTCCGACGAGCTCGTCGAGAGCCTGGTCCACCGCGCCGAGAAGGCCGGGTGCGATGCCCTCGTGGTCACCCTCGACACCACGATGCTCGGCTGGCGCCCGCGCGACCTCGACCTGGGCCACCTCCCGTTCGCGCTGGGCAAGGGGATCGCGCAGTACACCTCCGACCCGGTGTTCCGCCGCCTGGTCGAGGAGCGCGCGGCCGCCGCCGGCCCGCGCGAGCCGCAGCCCCGGCCCACCCCGGCCGCCGTCCGGGCGCTGGTGACGATGGCCCGCGCCTGGCCGGGCCCCTTCCGGGAGAACCTGCGCTCACCGCTCCCCCGGGCGGCCGTCGAGACCTTCCTCGCCATCTACTCCCGGCCCTCGATCAACTGGGACGACCTGGCCTGGCTGCGCTCCCGCACGAAGCTGCCGATCCTGCTCAAGGGCGTGCTGCACCCGGACGACGCGCGGCGGGCGCTGGACGAGGGCATGGACGGCATCGTGGTGAGCACCCACGGCGGGCGGCAGGTCGACCGGTCGATCGCCGCCCTGGACGCGCTGCCCGACGTCGTGGCGGCCGTCGGCGACCGGGCACCGGTGCTGCTCGACAGCGGCATCCGCAGCGGCGCCGACGTCTTCACCGCCGTCGCCCTGGGGGCCCGTGCGGTGTTGCTGGGGCGGCCGTTCGCCTGGGGGCTCGCGCTGGCCGGCGAGGCGGGCGTGCGGCAGGTCGTCGAGGACGTCGTCGGCGAGTTCGACCTGACACTGGGCCTCACCGGGCACACCGCCGTCGACCAGCTGGACCCGGGGATCCTGCGCCACGTCGGCTGATCGTTCAGGCCGCTCCAAGTGACGGGTTGACGATGCCTGTGGCCTGGGTCACAGTAGAGGTGGGCGGGGGCAGCCGGCAAACAGTGGCTACCCACCGCTGGGTAGACCGACCAACGCGGCCAGACCGTCAGGACCGGCCCCCCGCCCCTCTCCCTCCTACCGGACCGCGCCCGGTGGCGTCGTGGGCTCGGACGGCGGCCGCGGGGGCTCCGGCGCAGGCGGGGGCGGCTCCGGCGCAGGCGGGGGCTCCGGCGCAGGCGGGGGCGGCGGCGGCTCGGACGGCGGCCGCGGGGGCTCCGGCTCCGACGGCGGCCGCGGCGGCTCCGACGGCGGCCGCGGCGGCTCGGACGGCGGCCGCGGGGGCTCCGGCGCAGGCGGCGGGGGCGGAGGCGGCGGCTCCGGCGCAGGCGGGGGCGGCTCCGGCGCAGGCGGCGGGGGCGGAGGCGGCGGCTCCGGCGCAGGCGGGGGCGGCTCCGGCGCAGGCGGCGGGGGCGGAGGCGGCGGCTCCGGCGCGGGCGGCGGCGGCGGCTCCGGCGCAGGCGGGGGCGGCGGCGGCGGGGTCCACCGGGCGCCGTTGCTGACCAGCACCGTCACCGGCTGGCTCCGGTCGAGGATGGCCCCGGGACCGGGGTCGACCCCGACGACGACGCCCGGCGGGCGGGCGCTGTCGACGCGCACCACGGCTGCGCCCAGGTCCCGTGATCCGAGCAGGGCGCGGCACCGGTCGGCGGACCGGCCGACGCAACCGCCCGGCACCGTCTCCCGGGTGCCCTCGACGTAGAACGGATCGGCCGGCGGGAAGGGGACCGGCTCCCGGGCGCTCAGGACCGGCTGCATGGCGTCGTGCCAGATCCGGGCGGGCATGCCACCGCCGAAGCCACCGACGTCCTGGTTCTCCACGGGGTTGTAGACCATCACGCTCGCCGCGATCTGCGGGGTGTAGCCGACGAAGGTGACGGAGAAGTTGTCCTGCGTGGTCCCGGTCTTGCCGGCGATCTGGTGCCCGGGGACGTAGGCGCGGCGGCCGGTCTGCCCGGGGTGCCCCGGCTCGACGTCCTTGCGCAGGGCCTGGTTGAGGGTGTTCGCCAGCCCGGGGGCCACGACCTCGGCCTCGCAGCGGGGGCCGCCGAGCGGCTGCCCGTCGTCACCGAGCAGCGGCTGGCCGTCGCGGTCGAGGACCCGGTCGACCGCCGTCGGCGCGCAGCGGGTGCCGCCGGCGGCGAGGGTCGCGTAGGCGTTGGCCAGGTGCAGCGGGCTGGTGGCCTCGGCGCCGAAGGTGAACGAGCCGCGGTTCTCGGCGATGACCTGGTCGGCCACCGGGTCCAGCGAGGCCAGCCCCAGCCGCTGGGCCATGCGCACCGGCGCCTCGACGCTGCCGAGCTGGTCCTCCAGCGCCAGGAAGTAGGTGTTCGAGGACATGTAGAGCGCCTGCTCCATGTCCAGCCGCTGGCGGTAGCGGCCGGCGTTCTCGACGTCGTAGGGCCCGTCACCGTCGCGGTAGACCGTCGACACGTAGGGGTCGGGCGTCGTGATGACGTGGTCGAGCCCGAAACCCTGCTCGAGCGCGGCCGCCGCGGTGAAGACCTTGTAGGTCGACCCGGTGCCCTGGCCGGCCACGACGTTGAGGTTGACCGTCGTCTGCGTCGGGTCGCCCTCGGCGGCGCCGAAGATCCGGTTGACCGCCATGGCGAGCACCCGGCCGGTACCGGGCTCCACCGCCGTGTAGATGCCGGCGCGCGAGTCCTCCCGGGCCAGGGTCCCCAGGACGGCGTCGTCCCCCGCCCGCTGGACCGCCGGGTCCAGCGTCGTCTCGACGGTGAGGCCGCCGGTCTCGATCTGCTCGCGCGAGATGCCCAGGGTGCCGGTCAGGTAGCTGAGGACGTAGTCGCAGAAGAAGGCCCCGAGCCGGACCTCCCGGCAGCCGCGCGGCGCCCCGTCACCGGGCGTCACGACGACCGGGGCGCTGCGGGCCTCCTCGACGGCGGCCTGGTCGGCCAGGCCGAGCTCGGCCATCCGGGCGAGGACGACGTCGCGGCGCTCGGTGGCCCGGTCGACGGCCACGAACGGGTCGTACTCGGCGGGGCTCTGCACCAGCCCGGCGAGCGTGGCGGCCTGGGCGAGCGTCAGCGCGTCCGGCGTCACGCCGAAGTAGGTCTCGGCCGCCGCGGCGACGCCGTAGGCACCGGCGCCGAAGTACACCCGGTTCAGGTACCGGGTGAGGATCTCGTCCTTGGTGTAGTCCTGCTCGAGCGCCAGGGCGAGCTGGGCCTCCCGCAGCTTGCGGCCGATGCTCTCGTCGATCGCGGCCTGCCGCGCATCCGGGTCGGCCGCCGTCTGCAGCCGGATCTGCTTGACCAGCTGCTGGGTGAGGGTCGAGCCGCCCTCGACCACCTCCCCGGCGCTGAGGTTGCGCAGCAGGGCGCGGGCGAGGCCCTTGCCGTCGACGCCGCTGTGGGAGAAGAAGCGGCTGTCCTCGATGGCGACCAGCGCGTCCTTCATCACCGGGGCGATCGCCTCGCTGGGCACCACGGTGCGGTTGCGCCGGTAGAACTCGGCGATGAGGGAGCCGTCCGCGGCGAGCACGCGGGTGTTGCCGGGCGGCGTCCGGTCGAGCAGCTCGTCGCCGACCGGGCGCATCAGCTCGCTACCGGTGCGCGTGGCCAGCGTGGCCCCGCCCACGACCGGGAGCGCGAAGCCGGCGAGCAGCGCCCCGCCCAGCGTGACCGCGAGCAGCAGGTCGAGCAGTGCGCGCCCCCGCCGGCGGCGCGGGACGGGCGCCTCCTCCACCCCGGGCAGCGGTAGGCCGTCGGGCACGGGACGGGGCGGCACGGAACTCCTCGGCGCAGGGGGCAACGGCGGCTCCCGCGGGCGGGGCCGTGTTCCTCGGTACCCCTCGGATCGCCCGATGCCATCCGAACGTCCCGTCTGTCACGCGATCGCAAACTGCACGGGGGCCCGGTACGGCCCCGGGGGCCGACCCCGCGGTCCGCGAGCCCTGGCGGACCCTCGATCGCGAGCTCGACCCCCGGAGCGGGCGGGCGGCTCAGTCACCGGAGAGCACCAGGTGCTCGTCCACCACCTCCCGGCGCGGCACCGGGACCACCGCGGCAGGCGGCGCGGCGACCGGCTCGTGGCGGACCGACGGCAGCCAGGCCAGCCAGCGCGGGAGGTACCAGTTGCGCTCCCCCAGCAGCTGCATCACGGCCGGCAGCAGCAGCGCCCGGACGACGGTGGCGTCCAGCAGCACCGCGACCGCCAGCCCCAGCCCGATCTGCTTCATGCTCGTCATCGACAGCGTCACGAAGGTCAGGAAGACGAACACCATGATCACCGCGGCGCTGGTGACCACCCCGGCCGAGGCGGTGATGCCCTGCGCGACGGCGTCCCGCGTGGCCAGGCCGCGGTCCCGGGCCTCGCGGATCCGGCTGAGGATGAAGACGTGGTAGTCCATCGACAGGCCGAAGAGGATCACGAACAGGAACAGCGGGATCCAGTTCACGATCGCGCTGGTGCCGTCCAGGCCGATGAGCCCGGCACCGAGGCCCTCCTGGAAGACCAGCACCATCACGCCGTACGCGGCGGCCACGCTGAGCAGGTTCAGCACGATCGCGGTGACCGCGACGGTGACCGAGCGGAACGAGACCAGCAGCAGCAGGAAGGCCAGCACCAGGACGAAGCCGAACACCCACGGCGTGCGCTCGGCCATCAGCTCGTCGAAGGCGACCGAGTACGCGGTGCCGCCGCTGACGACGGCGGTGACGTCCTCCAGCGAGCCCACGGTCGCGGGCACCAGGACGTCGGCCAGCGTCGCCAGGGCGTCGCGGGAGGCCACCTCCTCGCCGTCCCCGACCAGCGGCACGCTGACGACGGCGACGGTGCCGGCCTCGTTGGCCTCGACGGCGATCGGCTCGTTCATCTGCCCGCTGGCCAGGGCGCGCTCGCGCAGCTCCGCGATGCCGGACTGCACCTGCGGGGCGGCGACGTCCGGCGCCTCGATCACCACCTCGGCGGGTGAGGGGCCGCCCGGGAACGCCTCGGTGATCCGGTTGTAGGTCTGGATCACCGCGAGGTCCTGCGGCAGGTCCTGGACGCCCTCGGCGCGGAGGTCCATCGACGCCGCCGGGACGGCCAGCCCGACGAGGGCACCACCGGCGAGGACGGCGGCGACCAGCGGCCGGCGCAGCACCGCCCCGAGGACGACGGGCCAGAACCGGCCGGGCCGACCCTCCCGCCGGCGGCGCAGGAACGGCAGCCGGCCCTTCTCCACCCGGTCGCCGAGCCAGGCCATCATCGCCGGCAGCACGGTCAGCGAGCCGAGCACCGAGCAGGCGACGACCAGGATCGTGGCCGAGGCGACGCCGGTGAACACCGAGAAGCCGGTGAGGAACATGCCGGCCATGGCCACCATGACGGTGATGCCTGAGATGAGCACCGAGTGCCCGGAGGTCGCCGCGGCGATGTCGAGGGCGTCCACCGGGCCGGCGCCCTTGGCCCGCTCCTCGCGCTCGCGCTTGAGGTAGAAGAGCGAGTAGTCCACGCCGACGGCCAGGCCGATGAGCAGCATCACGATCTGCGCGGTCTGGTCGACGTGCCAGATCTGGCTGGTGAGGCTCAGCAGGCCGAGGGCTCCGACGAACGCCGTCAGCGCGAACACCAGCGGGAGGACGGCGGCCACCAGCGCGCCGAAGGTCAGCAGCAGGACGGCGAGCGTGATCGGGATGGAGAGCAGCTCGGCGCGCTGGAAGTCGGCGTCGAGGGTCTCCGACAGCGCGAGGTCGGCGCTGGTGCCGCCGAACTGCTCCACGCGGACGTCGTCGTGCGCGGCCGCGACCGCGGCCACGGCGGCCTGCACCGGCGGGATCCGGTCGGCGGCGTCGTCCGGGTCACCGGCGAGGTCGAAGGTGACGAGCGCCGAGCGGCCGTCGGCCGACACCAGCGGCGCGCCGTCGAGCGGGCTGACGAGGTTGGTGACCTCCGGGGTCGCGCGCAGTTCGTCGACGAGGTCGGTGAGTGCGGCGGTGGCGGCCGCCTCGGGGACGTCGGCCTCCCGCTGCACCAGGACCATCTCGGAGGCGGGCTCCTCCCAGCCGTTGTCGGCGAGGATCTGCTGCGCGCGGGCGGGCTCGCCGAGGGTCTGCTCGGCCGAGGTCAGCTGGGCTTGCGGCACGGACGCCCCGACGGCGACGGCCGCCAGCACGACAGCCAGCCAGCCGAGCACCGCCGTCTTCCGGTGCCGCGCGCTCCACCGGCCGACCCGTCCCGCGAGGTTGCGGGATCCATCCATCGTCGTCTCCTGTCCGTGTGCGGGTGTCCGCAGGTCGATCTGCTGGTCGGGCGGGCGTGCGCCCATCCCGCCAGCCGGCCGGTCGGGGGTCGGGCCGGCCCGACCATCGGGGCGCGTCCCGTCGGCCGAGAGACTTCCGGAGGAGACGTGGTGGAACATCAGGGAAACCCCTGAGCCCGTCCCTGATCTTGATCCAGGGCGCGGCCAGGGTCCACCCCGGGGGTCGTCCTCGCACGCCGCGGGACCTCACCGGCGGAGCGGGCACCCGTGGCGCGGCGACGGGGCGGCGGTCGCCGGGTCAGCCGACCGGTCGGTGGAGCCTGTTCAGCGAGGCGACCGACTCGAGGGTGGGACCGAACCCGATCGGTGCGTGCTGCAGGTAGTGCGACCGTGCCGTGCCGGCGGCCGAGTAGATGCCCTGCTTGATGTAGACGGACTGGTCGGTGTACAGGTTGGCGACGTCGTCCGACAGCACCTTCTCCCCCTGGTGCCAGACCTCGATCAGCCCCGTCGTGGGGTCCGGGGACCACACGAAGCGGACCGTGAGGTCGTTCCAGGCGCCCTTGTCGATGGCACCGAGGTCGAAGGTCTCGACGTACTGCGCGTCACCCGCGACCCGGCCGCCGGCGCCGCCGCGGACGTCGACCATGAGGTGCTCGTCGACGTCGGACCAGAAGTGGACGTTCGGGTTGCCCGAGTTCACCGTCTGGTGCCACTGGGTGAAGATCAGGAACTGGCCGCGCTCGTCCCAGTCGTGGTCCGCCGGGAAGAACGTCGACCACGCCCAGTACTGCTCGTCGCCGGGACGCACGTCGCCGGAGTCGGCGATCGAGTCGCGCACCTCCGACCGCAGGGTGCCCTTGGTGCCGTTCCAGCCCGTGTCCCCGGGGTGGACGGTGAAGAAGGCCGTCCGGGAGCGGCCGGGGTAGGGGTTCTCCGCGGTCAGGCCCTGGGCCTCGGACCGCAGGGAGTGGACCTCGTCCCACGGGGCCGGGATGAGGCCGGTCGCGTCCTCGTAGCCCCAGACGCGGGTGGGCGCGGGTGCGGCGAGCTCCAGCTCCGTCGTCGGCTCGGCGGGCGGGGTGGTCGGGTTCGTGGACTCGGTCGTCGGGTCCGCCGGCGGCGTGGTGGGCTCCGTCGGCGGCGTGGTGGGCTCCGTCGCCGGCGGGGTCGTCGGCTCGGCGGTCGGGGTGGCCGGGGCCGGCGGCTGCCCGCCCGGGAAGACCTGCACCGGCTCGGTGCGGGCCCCCTCCCGCTTGGCCGGGTCGCGCGCCACGACGACGAAGGAGAAGGCCGGCGTCGACAGGGGCAGGCGCGCCGAGGTCCACGACGTGCCGCTGGTGGAGCCGACCACGCGCCCTGCGGCGCTCCGGGTGACGTCGAGGACGAGGTAGTCGCGCGCCCCGGGCACGCTCGACCAGTCGAGGACCGCTCGCTGGCCGACGACCTCGCCGGTGAGGTCGCCCGGCGCGGCCAGCACGCTCGCGGCCTGCACCTGGGTCGCCGTGGGCCGGGGCGCCGCGAGGGCGGCACCGGCGAGCGGGGTCCCGCCGAGCAGGGTCATGGCGGCCAGGGCGGCCAGGTGGCGCTTGTTCACGACGTCGGTCCTCATCGGTCGGCAACGCGGGCGAGGCGGTCGGCGGCGCGACGGCGGGATGCCAGCGGATCAGACCTCCCGGGGGGGAGGGCGGAGCCGGATCGGCGTCGATGCACGGGCGACCGCAACCGACGGTAGCCGAGTAACTACTCGTTGATGCGGACCTCGGTCAGAGCGTGGCGGAGCCCGGGTCGGCGGTGCGGATGGACTCCGGCCGCGGACCGGGAGCGGGCGGCAGCCGGGCTGCGGGGCGAGCAGGAAGGCGCCCGGCCCGGCCCGCGGCGGACTCACCCGCCGGGCCCGGAAAACGAATCTGCCGCGCCGCCCCCGTCGGGGCTGCGCGGCAGATCGGTGTCTCAACCAGACGTGCACCCGAAGGGATTCGAACCCCTAACCTTCTGATCCGTAGTCAGATGCTCTATCCGTTGAGCTACGGGTGCCTGTGTTCAGTTGTCGTGCGCGGAGGCTCCGGGATTTGAACCCGGGATGGGGATTAACCCAAACCGCATTAGCAGTGCGGCGCCATAGACCGGACTAGGCGAAGCCTCCCGGGGCTCGAGTCACCTCGGAACCACCGAGGAGAGAGACTACCAGCGCCCGGCGGCCGGTTGTCCCCGGGGTGGGCCACCCCCTCCGTACCGGGCGAGTGCGACGAACCCGTGGCCATCGGGCGGGCGATCACCACGAGTTCGTCCCACCCGGCCCGGGCTCACGCGGCGACCGGCTCCCGGCGGACGGCGGCGACGCGCGGCCCGCGCCCGGGGACCAGGGTGACGACGACGGCGGCGGCCGCTCCGGCACAGGCCAGCAGCAGCGCCCCGGGCACCCCGGCGGAGGTCTCGATCAGCGCGCCCCCGAGGGCCGCCCCGATCGCCGAGGCGCCCACCGTGATCGTCGAGAGCCAGGTGAACGCCTCGGTGGTGGCGTGCACCGGCGCGAGCGAGCCCACCAGCGAGTTCTGCACCGTCAGCGTGGGCGCGATCGCCGTCCCGCCGAGGAAGAGGAGCACGCCCAGCGCCCAGGGGCTCGACACCCAGGCCAGCGGGGCGAGACCGATGGTGACGCCGAACAGCAGCCAGCGGTACTGCCGGGGCAGCGACGCGCTCATCACCCGGGCGCCGAACCAGAGACCACCGGCGACCGAGCCCAGCGACCAGACCGCCAGCAGGAGCCCCGACACCCCTGGGCTACCGGTGGAGTCCGCGAAGGCCGGGATGGCGACCTCGAGCGCGCCGAAGCCGAGCATCACGGCCGAGCCGCTGACCAGGACGCGGGGCATGCCGGGGGCGAGCACGGTGCTCAACAGCCCCGCCGAGGGAGCGGGCGAGGGGACCCAGGACCGCGCGGCGCGTGCGACGCCGAGCGCGCCGATGACGGCCAGCCCACCCGCGAGCCCCACCGCGAACGCCGGCCGGGCGAGCACCGCCAGGGCGGCGACCAGCGTCGGGCCGACCACGAAGACCAGTTCGGTGGCGGTGGCGTCGAGGGCGTAGGCGGCGGGGCGGCTGCGCGGGTCGGTGCGCGACCAGAGGGCGCGGACGGTGCCGGAGACCAGCGGCGTGCTCGCGCCGGCCAGGCCCGCGGCCGCGACGACCGCGACGTCGGGCGCGCCACCGAGGGTGACCGCGACCAGCAGCCCGAGCAGCAGCGGGTAGAGCGCCGCCTGGGTCAGCAGGATGGGGCGGGGGCCCCGCCGGTCGGCGAGCCCCGGCCGAGCACCGGTGCCATGACGGCCGAGGCGACGCCGAGCGTGGCCGCGGCCAGGCCGGCGATCGCGTAGGAGCCGGTCTGCTGCTGCACCATGAGCAGCAGCGCCAGCGGCACCATGGCCGACGGCAGCCGGCCGGCGAAGCCGGAGAGGAGGAGCACCGGGGCGGAGGGAAGCCGCCAGACGGCGAGGTAGGCACGCACGCTTGCACTCGTTTCGCACTGCAGGGAACGGAACAGTAGGCGGTCAAAGACCGTTGACCGCCTACGCAGCCCCGAGACTAGGGATTCGACGGTAGGGAGTCAATTGGACTACGACACCTACGGGTCAACCGCGGTCGAGCTGGCCATCGACCTGGCCAACGCCGACCTGGCGCCCGACGACGGCGTGGCGCGCTTCCTGGCGTCCCACGACAAGTGGTTCACCACCGGGACGTCGCTGGACCTGGCGCCCTCCGACGTCGAGAAGACCGCCGTCGCCGCGCGGCTGGTGCGCGCCGTGGCGCTGGCGGAGTCGCAGGACGACGTCCTCATCCGGCTGAACGAGCTGCTGGCCCTGGCCCGCCCGCGGCCGTACGCCACCGACCACGACGGCGAGCTGCACCTGCACTACGCCCGCCCCGACGCCCCGGCGCTCGAGCAGTTGACGACGACGGTCGCGATGGGCCTGTCCCAGGTCGTGGTGCAGCACGGATGGCAGCGCCTGGGCGTCTGCTCGGCCGAGGGCTGCGACGACGTCTACGTCGACACCTCGCGCAACGCCAGCCGCCGCTACTGCTCCAACACCTGCGCCAGCCGCTCGACCGTCGCCGCGTACCGCGCCCGCCAGAAGAGCTGACCCCCGGCCACGATCGGGGGACCTGATCAACGAGCGTCCTCCCCCACCGCCCACCGCGACGGAGGACGCGCCACGGCGAGGGAGGATGCCCCACGACCGGGTGAGCGGACCGTCCGCGGGGCGGTTAGCGTCCGCGGGTGCCCCACCCCCGCGACCTCGATGCGCGGCTGCACGCCTGGGTCGGCGGGCTCCCCACGACCCCGGCCGACCGCTGGCTGCGCCACCTGTCCACGGCGGCCGACCACGGCAAGCTCTGGCTGCTCGTCGCGCTCGCCCTGAGCACCCGCGGTGGCCGGCTTCGCCGCGGCGCCCTGCGCGGCACCGCCGCGATGGGGCTGACGAGCGCGCTGGTCAACGCCGTCCTCAAGCCGCTGTTCGGCCGGGTGCGCCCCGACCTGGAGAACCTGCGCACCGATCGCCGGCTGCGTCGTGAACCCGGCAGCCTGTCCTTCCCCAGCGGGCACTCCGGCTCGGCCGCGGCGTTCGTCACGGGGCTGGCGCTGGAGTCGCCCGCGGCCGGGGCCGCGCTCGCCCCGCTGGCCCTGGGCATCGGCTACTCCCGGGTGCACGTCGGCGTGCACTACCCCGGCGACGTGCTGGCCGGCCTGGCCGTGGGCAGCACGGTGGCCGCCTGCACCCGGCGCGGGTGGCAGCTGCGCGGATCCCGGCCCGCGGTGTGCCGGGGAGTCCGGCGCGCGGTCGGACGACGACGCCGGCAGGAGGCGTGACCGAGGGCACCCGCCCCGAGGCCGGTGCGAGGACTGCGGACCCGGGCGCGACCGGGTGATTGCCGGGTGGATCTTCGGGGCAGTGCACCCAGCGACTGCCCCCTGGCCCTCCGAGGAAAGAGGTTCCCCATGCTGGTTCGCCGGATCGCCCGGCCCCTGCTCGCCACCCCGTTCATCTACGGAGGCATCAGCACCCTGCGCAAGCCGCAGGACCGCGTGCCGGGGGCGCGCCCCGTGGTCGAGAAGATCGCCGAGACCGCCGACAAGCAGCTCCCGGTGGAGCTCCCCCGGGACGTCGAGCAGTGGGTGAAGGCGGACGCGGTGATCAAGGTCGCCGCCGGCTCGCTGTTCGCGCTGAACAAGTTCCCGCGGCTGACGGCCATCGTGCTGTCGGCCTCGATCGTGCCCACCACGCTGGCCGGGCACCGGTTCTGGGAGCACGACGACCCGACCGAGCAGTTCGGGCAGATCTCGAACTTCGTGAAGAACACCGGCCTGTTCGGCGGGCTGCTGCTGGCCGCCGTCGACACCGAGGGCAAGCCGTCGGTCGGCTACCGCACCCGCCGCGCCGCGAAGCGGGCCGCCGACGCCACGGAGAAAAACTACGAGAAGGCCACCAAGCGCGCCCTCAAGGCGCAGAAGAAGGCCTCCCGCACGGCCGGCAAGAAGACCGGCAAGGGAGCCCTGAAGGTGTTCAGCTGAGCACCCCGCTCCCGCCCGCGGCCGCGCTCCGGAGGATCGCCTTCCTCCTGGAGCGCGCCCGCGAGGCCACCTACCGGGTCAGCGCCTACCGCACGGCCGCGGCGGTCGTCGACGGCCTGGACGAGGCCGAGCTGGACCGCCGCATCCGCACCGGCACGCTGAAGGACCTCAAGGGCATCGGCCCGAAGACGGCGACGGCGATCGCCCAGGCGCACCGCGGTGAGGTGCCCGAGTACCTGGCCGGGCTCGAGGAGACCTACGCCGGGGAGCTCCCGGCCGCCGCGGAGGTCGCAGCCTTCCGCGCCGCGCTCCGGGGCGACCTGCACTCCCACTCCGACTGGTCCGACGGCGGCAGCCCGATCCGCGAGATGGCAGAGGCCGCCGTGGCGCTGGGCCACGAGTACCTGGCGCTCACCGACCACTCCCCCCGGCTGACCGTCGCCAACGGCCTGAGCCCCGAGCGCCTCGAGCAGCAGCTCGACGTCGTCGCCGCGCTGAACGAGGAGCTCAGCCCCTTCCGGATCCTCACCGGCATCGAGTGCGACATCAACACCGACGGCTCCCTGGACCAGGTCGACGAGCTGCTCGGCCGGCTCGACGTCGTCGTCGCCAGCGTGCACTCCGACCTGCGGGCCCCGGGGGCGCAGATGACCGAGCGGATGCTCGCCGCCGTCGCCAACCCGCACACCGACGTCCTCGGGCACTGCACCGGCCGCCTGGTCATCGGCCGCAGGCAGCGCAACGGCACGCAGAAGCCGCGGCCGGAGAGCCAGTTCGACGCCGAGGCGGTGTTCTCCGCCTGCGTCGAGTTCGGCACCGCCGTCGAGATCAACTCCCGCCCCGAGCGGCTGGACCCGCCGCGGCGGCTGCTCACCCTGGCGGTGGAGCTGGGCTGCGAGTTCGCCGTCGACACCGACGCGCACGCGCCCGGCCAGCTGGACTGGCAGTCCAACGGCTGCGAGCGCGCGGTGGAGTGCGGCGTCCCGGTGGACCGGGTGATCAACACCCGGACCGCCGACGACCTGCTGGCCTGGACGGCCGCCTGAGCGCAGGACCGGCGGGTCAGGCGCCGGAGGGGTCCTGCGCGGCGCGGTCGGGGCGGACGTCCGCGACCTCCAGGCCGAGGGCGTCATCGGTGCGGCGCAGCGCCCAGCCGGCCGGGAGGACCAGCCGCGGCGCGACACCGATCAGCACGGCGACCAGGAAGGCGACGCCGGCCAGCGCCTCGCCGGACTCCTCCACGAAGGTGGCGGTGACCAGCAGCGAGCGGGGCGCGAGCGAGGAGAACGCCGAGAGTCCCACGGAGGCGGCGCCGTAGCCGGCGAGGCTGCCCAGGACCCGGCGCCGGTCGCGGCGCTCGGTGCGGCTGAGGAAGAACAGCGCGCCGACGACGGCGAGGGCGGCGACCGCGCTGACCGCGATGGCGGCGGGCCGGCCGACGGCCGAGTACAGGGCGTACATCGCGTCGGCGTGCACGGTGCCACCGGCCTTGACCGAGGCGATGCCGGCGGCGACCACCCCCACGGCCAGCCACCAGGGGCGGCGGCCGGGGTTGCGCGCGGCGCCGGCCACGGCGGCGATCGCGGCGGCGGCGAAGAGCCCGGCGACGAACAGGCGGGGCAGGGAGAAGGGGGCGTCCATCGAGAGCAGCTGCGCGGCGGAGCCGGTCGCCCCGTTCAGGCGGAGCACGAAGCCGGTGGCCATGAGCGTCACCGCCGCAGCGGCCAGGCCGACCCCGACCGGGGGCAGCGGGACGGCGCGGCGGCGGGTGCGCACGGCCGTGACCGGCTGCACCGCGGGAACCGGGTCGGTCCAGGACGGCGCCGCGACCTCGTCGGCCCGGCGGATCACCTTCCCGAGCAGCACACCCAGGACCGCGGCGACCGCCATCCACACGACGAGTCCACCGACGATCCAGGCCCACCACACGCGGTGACCATCGGCAGGACGGCGGTCGAGCTTGACGTCGGCGCCGCACGCGTCGTGACCGGCGGGGCGGCGGGGTCAGCTGGGACCGGCGAGGTGGTGCGCCAGCCCGTCGCGCCAGTGCTCCGGCCGGAAGCCGGTGGCGCGGATCCTGCTCAGGTCGAGGACGGAGTTCAGCGGCCGCGGCGCGACGCCGGTGCGGCCGGCGAAGTACTCGGCGGTGCTCACCCGCACGACGTCGTCGGCGGAGCGGCCGCGCGCGGTGAACACCAGCGCGGCGACGTCGGCCCACGACACCGGCTCGCCGTCGCCGGTGAGGTTGTAGGTGCCGTAGGGCGCGCCGGTGCCGACCAGGTGGCGGATGCCGGCGGCGAGGTCGGCCGTGAAGGTGAGCCGGCCGATCTGGTCGTCGACCACCGAGGGCGAGACGCCGCGGTCGGCCAGGGCGGCCATGGTGCGCACGAAGTTGCCCCCGTCCCCCACCACCCAGGTGGTGCGCACCAGCCAGTGCCGCTCGACGGCGGTGGCGCGGGCGTCGCCGTCGGCCTTGCTGCGGCCGTAGACCGACAGCGGCGAGGGCGGGAGGTCCTCGGGGATGGGCCCGGGGTGCGTGCCGTCGAAGACGTACTCGCTGGAGAGGTGGACCAGCGCGGCGCCGGCCCGGTCGGCGGCCCGGGCCAGGTGCCCGACGGCGTCGACGTTGGCCGCGCGGACGGCGGCCAGGTTGGCCGGGTCCTCCGCGGCGTCGACCGCCGTCCAGGCGGCGGCGTTCAGCACGACGTCGACGCCGGCCCAGTCGAACGCCGCCACCGCGGCGGCGTCGGTGACGTCGAGCGCGGCCCGGTCGAGGGCGACCGCGCCGGGGAACTCGCGCCGCAATGCCCGGCCGAGCTGCCCGCCCGCGCCGACGATGACGGCGTTCACTGGCCGCGCGCGGCGTAGGCGGCCTCGACCTGCTCCTTCTGCGGCCGCCACCAGTCGTCGTTGGCCCGGTACCAGTCGACGGTCGCCGCGAGGCCGTCGCGGAACTCGGTGTAGCGCGGGGTCCAGCCCAGCTCCGTGCGCAGCTTGGTGGCGTCGATGGCGTAGCGCAGGTCGTGGCCGGCGCGGTCGGTGACGTGGTCGAAGGCGTCGGCCGGCTGCCCGGTGAGCTCCAGGATCAGCTGGAGCACCTCGAGGTTGTTCCTCTCGCCGTCGGCGCCGATGAGGTAGGTCTCGCCGGAGCGGCCGCGGTCGAGGATCGCGTGCACGGCCGAGTTGTGGTCGTCGACGTGGATCCAGTCGCGCACGTTCTGGCCCGCCCCGTAGAGCTTGGGCCGCAGCCCGCAGAGCACGTTGGTGACCTGCCGCGGGATGAACTTCTCCACGTGCTGGTAGGGCCCGTAGTTGTTCGAGCAGTTGGAGATGGTGGCGTGGATGCCGAAGGAGCGCACCCAGGCCCGCACCAGCAGGTCCGACCCGGCCTTGGTCGAGGAGTACGGGCTGCTGGGGTTGTACGGCGTCTCCGGCGTGAACTTCGCCGGGTCGTCGAGCTCCAGGTCGCCGTAGACCTCGTCGGTGGAGATGTGGTGGTAGCGGGCGCCGTGCCGGCGCACCGCCTCGAGCAGCGTGAACGTGCCGACGACGTTCGTCTGCAGGAACGGTGCGGGGTCGCGCAGGGAGTTGTCGTTGTGGCTCTCGGCGGCGAAGTGGACGACGACGTCGCAGCGGCCCACCAGCCGGTCGACGACGTCGGCGTCGGCCACCGAGCCGTGGACGAACTCGATGTCGTCGCGGACCGGGGCCAGCGAGGCATCGTTGCCGGCGTAGGTGAGCGCGTCGAGCACGGTGACCTCGAACTCGGGGTGCTCGCGCAACGTCTGGTGCACGAAGTTGGCGCCGATGAAGCCCGCGCCCCCGGTGACGAGCATGCGCATCGCCTGCTGAACCTCCGCCGTGGATCCGCGACCGGACGACGCTGCCGCGCCCGGTCCCCGCGCTGCGGCGGGTCGTGCCGGGCACGACGGTAGTCGCCCCGGACGGTGCGGCCCGAGACCTCGCCGGTGGCCCCGCCCGTCCGAGGGGCGGCCCAGGCCCCGCCGGATGCCCATCGTCCCGACGCCGTTCCGAGTCCCTCCGGTCACCGACGGTGAGGCCGGGCCGCAGACGGCCGCTGTTAACCCGAACGCCACGCGGGCCTGGTTCCCCTCGCCGAGACTTCGGCCGAAGGTGTCCGGGAGAGGAGCGACAAGGGGGGACCGCATGTCCATCGGCCGGCTGGGGCCAGACGCGCGGGGACCGCGCGGCCTCGGCACGCCGGCCGCCGCCCCGTCCGGGCCCGCGCGCTGGGCCTGGCGCGTGCTGGTCACCGCCTTCCTCCTGCTGGGCGCCTGGACGGCGCTCGCCGCCACCACCGACGACGCCGCCCGGGCCCAGGGCCGGGTGCACACGGAGGGCGACACCCACGTCGTCACGGCGGCGGCAGCGGTGACGACGCCGCCCGAGGACCCCACCGGCCCGGCGCCCGACGTCGCCGCCGACCCGCCGCCGGAGGTTCCGGCGGACCCGCCGGCCGAGCCGGTTGACCCGCCCGCGGAGCCGGCCGCCCCCCCGCCGGCGCCCGAGGACCCGGTGGACCCGCCGACGACGCCGGCCGACCCGCCCGCGGAGCCGGTGGACCCGCCCACCGTCCCGGCCGACCCCCCGCCCGCCGAGGAGCCGGCCACCGGCGAGACGCCGACCGGGACCCCCACCGAGGAGCCGGCCGCCGGCGAGGGCCCGGTGGAGACCCCGACCGAGACGCCGGTGGAGACCCCCACCGAGACGCCGGTGGAGACCTCCACCGAGACCCCGGCCGAGGCGCCGCCTGCAGAGGAGGCGCCCGCCGGCGAGACCCCGGCGGACCCCGCGGCCGAGGTACCGGCCGACCCGGCCCCGGTCACCGACGAGGGCAGCGACGTCCCCGCCACCGACGATCCGGCCACCGAGGTGCCCGCGACCGACGACCCGGCCACCGACGCCACCGCCACCGCCGAGCCGGCCACCGGAACCGCCGCGTCGGCGCCCGCGCCCGCCGACCTGCCCGCCGAGGCGGCGGAGGACCCGGCTGCCGCCCCCGCGGCCACCGACGAACCGGCCGACGGAGCGGCGGTGCCCGGCGATGCCCCGCCCGCCCTGCCGGCCCCGTCGCCCGTGTGCGCCCCCGGGACCGCGACGGGGACCGTCGTGGCGGTGTCCGCGTCGGCCGCCGCCGCCCCCGTGCAGGTGGGTGCGACGGGCCTGGGCCGGACCCCACCGGGCGACGCCCCACCCACACCCGCGGCGCCACCGGTGCGCCGACCTCCCCCGCACAGCCCGCCGGCGACCCCGGTCGCGCCGGTGCACGCGCCCGCTCCGGTGGGCCCCGCCTCGGCCTCGGCCACGAGCGGTCAGTCGTGCGGCGCCGGCCACCACACCGACCACGCGGACGCCGCGCTGGCGGTGCTCGACGCGGGCTTCCCCGCCTTCCTCGCCGGTTCCATCCGGACCGCCCGCGGGCACGACGCCGTCCTCCTGGGCCGCGTCGAGGACCCGGGTGCCAGCCCCGACTGACGGGCGCACCCCCTCCGTCCTGCCCCGCCGGTCCTCCGATCGGCTCGTCGACCAGTCCATGACTCCGCACGCGCGCGACCGCCCCCGGTGACTTCTCCGCACCGGGTGCCGGACCGCCGTTCGCACCGCAGGGATCTTCCGCGATGAGCAGTGAAGCCGTTCCGTCCGACCACCTCACCCAGCACCCGTCCGCGCCGCTCCCGCGGCTGCCCCGGCCCGACGGGCTGCGCGGGCCCGGCACCGCCGCACGCCGGGCCTGGCGCGGCCCCTACGTCCGCCGGCTCGTCGTGTGGGACGCGCTCTGCGCGATCGCGGCCGCCGGCAGCGGGCTGCTCGCCCGCTTCGCCCCGGCGGACGTCGGGGTCACCACCGCGTCCCTCGCGATCGCGGTCGCCCTGCCGGCGGTGTGGGTGTTCGCCATGGTGGTGGCACGCAGCTACGAGAGCCGCTACCTCTGGGAGGGCCCGGAGGAGTTCCGCCGGGTCTTCTTCGCCGCCGCGCTGCTCCTGGCCATCGTGGGCACGGTCTCGTGGGGCCTGAAGCTCGAGGTCGCACGTGGCTTCGTCGTCGTCGCGCTGCCGCTGGCCACGCTCCTCACCCTGGCCCACCGCCAGGCGCACCGCGTGTGGCTGCGCCGCCAGCGGGCGCACGGGCGCTTCCAGCAGACGACGCTGCTCGTCGGGCACCGCAACGGCGTGGCGGCGCTGCGGGAGCAGCTGCACCGCGAGGCCGACGGGGGCTACCGCGTGATCGGGTACTGCCTGCCGCACGGCTCCGGCCTCGGCGGCGGCCCCGGCGGGCTGCCGGTCCTGGGCGACCTCGACGAGGTGGTCGACGTCGTGGAGCGCTACCAGGTCGACACCGTGGCCGTCCTGCCGTCCCCCGAGCTGGACGGCGCGGCGCTACGCCGGCTGGGTTGGGAGCTGGAGAAGACCGAGGCCGACCTGCTGCTCGCGCCGTCGGTCTCCGAGATCGCCGGCCCGCGCATCCGCGTGCGTCCGGTCTGCGGGCTCTCCCTGCTGCAGATGGAGCGGCCCGAACTGCGCGGCCTCCACCGGCTGGTCAAGGAGTCGTTCGACCGGACCTCGGCCGTGCTGCTCCTGCTGCTGCTCGCGCCGGTCCTCGCCGCCGCGGCGGTGGCCGTCCGGTTCGACAGCCCCGGGCCGGTGCTGTTCCGCCAGGAGCGGGTGGGCCGCGACGGCCGCCGCTTCTCGATGCTGAAGTTCCGCAGCATGCACGTCGGGGCGGATCGCCAGGTCGCCCGGTTGGCGGCTGTGGACGAGGGCAACGGCGTGCTGTTCAAGATGCGCCGCGACCCGCGGGTGACGCGGGTCGGCCGGGTGCTGCGGCGGTACTCGATCGACGAGCTGCCCCAGCTGCTCAACATCGTGCGAGGCGAGATGTCGCTGGTCGGGCCGCGCCCTCCGCTGCCCTCGGAGGTCGAGCGGTACGGAGTCGAGATGCACCGCCGGCTGGTGGTCAAGCCCGGCCTGACCGGGCTCTGGCAGGTGAGCGGCCGCTCCGACCTGTCCTGGACCGACTCGGTGCGGCTCGACATCCACTACGTGGAGAACTGGTCGCTGGCGCTGGACCTGATGATCCTGTGGCGGACCGTGGGGGCGGTCTTCACCGGCCGCGGCGCCTACTAGGACGACGGAGGGGCGGGCGCCGCGCTCCTCGCGCGGCACCCGCCCCTCGGGGGTGGTCAGGTCAGCGGTAACCGGGGCTGACGTACCCGATGCCGACGGTGCCGGCCGGGACGAAGTCACCCGACGCGGGCTTGCCCTGCGTGAGGGTCCCGCTCAGGTTCCCGATCGACGGCCAGGAGACGACGCCGTTGCTGATCTTCGCGGGGCAGCTGCGGTCATCGGTCTGCGGCCACACGCTGTAGCCCATGTCCCGGCCGGAGCGCGGGTCGATGAAGACGTTCTCCAGCGACAGCGGGTAGGTGTCGCAGTCGATGCGGATGAACTGCCCGCCCCGCTCGATCGGGGTCACCCCGGAGCTGCCGACGTTGGTGTTCCGGATGGTGCCCTTGCCGATGGCGCCGAGGTCCTGGCGGACCTGGATGCCCTGGTAGTTGGTCGTGCCGCTGAGCCGGTCGATCCGGTACTCGCGCACCCCGCCCCACGGCTGGAAGACGTCGGCGTGGTTCACCGAGTAGGTGCCGCGCAGGGCCTCCATGCGGACGTTCTGGATCTGCACGGTGGCCTCGGGGGCGTTGACGGCGATGCCGTCGGCCTGGGACCCCGGGACGTTGCCGTTGATGAGGACGCCCTCGATGTGCACGGTGCCGGTGCACTTGTGCACGTAGATGGCGCGCTGGTCGTCGTTGCCGAAGCGGGCGGTGGGCGCGACGGTGATCTGCCCGCCCATGATGACGGCGTTGCGGCAGTTGGCGATGGTGATCGGCCCGGCCGGGCGGTCGGCAGGCAGCTTGATGAGGACGTCGCCGTTCCTGGCCCCGATGGTCGTGACCGAGTTGCTCGGGGTGACGTTGTGGACCGGGTAGTTCTGCCAGCCGGCCGGCGGGGCCCAGCTGAGGGCGCCGGTCGACGGGGTCGTCGCGCGGGCGGGCGGCGCGGTGGTCGTGCTCGGGGTGGCCGGGGTGGTCGCGGCCGGGGTGGTCGGGACGGGGGCCGGGGTGGTGGCGGTGGAGCCCGGGCCCGTACCGGTGCGCGAGCCGGCGACCGTGGCCGGCTGCTCGGTCACGGCCGGGGCCTCGACCTGCTCGCCGGCGGCCGGGTCGGCCGGGGTCTCGACGGCCGGGGCCTCAGGGGCGACCGGGGACTGCTGCGGCGCGGGGCGCGAGTCGGGGGACTCGACGGCCGGCGGCGACTGCTGCGCCGCGGGGCTGGTGCCCCCGTCCTGCACGAGCGGGTAGCTGAGGGGAAGGATCCCGACGAGGGCGAGCAGGAGCTGCGTCAGGCGGCGCCGGGAGAGGCGCCGGCGACGACCGGGTCGGAGGCTTCGCCACTGTCGGTGAGCGTTTCGTGACACGCGGCCAAGGTAGCGTCACGGTTCCGTAACGCCAAGCCCGTTCGAGTGAATTTTCCGGCCCGCCCGGCGAGTCGTCACGGGTTCTGTTAAGAGACTCGCGGTCTGACCAGCACGTATCCCCAAACATGCGGGGGTGGACTTTTTCGGCAGGTTCTGCCCGCGTCGGATCCCGTCCGGGCGCTCCGGCCCGCCTAAGAAGGTCCCATGACGTGGGTGCTGGTCCTCGGGGCCGCGTGGACGGTGCTGGCCGTGCTCCTGGCGCTCGCCGTCGGCCGGACCGTGCGCACGGCCGACGAGCGGCAGGCGGACGCCGTTCCGGTGCCCGACTTCGTGCCCTCGGAGTGGACCGCCGCCCCGCCCGTTCCCCGCTAGGAGCCCGGCGCAGCGCGCCGCCGTGGCGACGGGGTGCGCAGACGGTCAGTTCTCGGCACGGGGATGGCGCGTCTGCGCACACTGCCCCGACGCCAGGCCCTGGCCGGCCTGGCGCCGTGACGGGTACTAGGAGCTCGCCGGACGCCGACGTCGCCCGAAGGCGCCGAACGCACGCCGGGCCCGCCCGGGGCCCGCGGACCGGTGGTCCAGGGCCGCCGGCAGCGACGCGTTCCCGGCCCCCGGCTCGTCCGAGGGGACGTCGGCGCCGCCCTGGTCGCGGTGGGCGGCGATCCGCACGGGCCCCGGCGCCACGTCGCCGTCGACGGCGGGGTGGAGCGAGAGCAGGGCGGCGAGCACCGGCAGCAGCGCGTCGGCGACGGCCTGCCCGACCTCCTCGTGGCCCTCGAGGGAGCGGCCGATCGGGTCGGCGATGTCGTCGCCGTCCTCCCCGCGGCGCCCGGGACGGGCGGCGGCCAGGGCGGCGACCAGCCCGCGGGCGCGGTCGGCGAACCCCTCCCCCTCCGGCTGCCGGTCCCCCAGCGCGTCGAGCAGCGCGGCGGCCTCCCGGAGGGTGAACGTCCGCGCCAGCGCCCGGGGCACGAGTTCCAGCACCGAGCGGCGGTGCTCGCGGGTCAGGGTGAGGACGAGGTCGGCCTCGGCCACCATCCCGGGCTCCAGTTGCCGGGCCACGAACCCCTCGGGGTCACCGCCGTACCCGGAGATGACCAGGGCGCTGCGGGGGTGCATCGCGGAGCCGGCGACCGCGCGGGTGCCCGCGCTGACCAGCCGGAGGTCGGAGGCGGCGTCGCCGAGCAGCCCGCGCAGGTAGGCCCGCCCCAGCCCCTCGCCCATCGCCGAGCGGCAGATGTTGCCGGTGCAGACCAGCAGCACGGTGACGGGTGTCGGGACGGTCTCCTGGTCGGGCACGTCCCCAGTCTGATCGGCGCCGCCCACCTCCCGAAACCTCCGATGGGGTGGTTCGGTTCCGGAGAAACGCCACGCCGGAGCCCGGGTACTAGGGTCGACGCGACACCGGACACCCCGATCGGGCGCCCGGGAGCAGACACCGCCGTCGTGCCCACGTCTCACACCAGGAGGGGTTCCGGATGCCCCGGAGCGGCTTGAACGAGAACCTCCGACACTTCTTCCAGCCGGCGCACCGCAGGATCGCCGGGGTCCTCCCCCTCCCCCTGCGGCGGCGGTACCTCTTCCTGGCCGGGCACGGCCGGCTCCCGCGGCTGCGCGACCCGCAGACCTTCGGGGAGAAGATCAACTGGCGGATCATGCACGACCGGCGGCCGCTGCTGGCCTGGACGTGCGACAAGCTGGCGATGAAGGAGCACGCGGCCGAGGTCGCCGAGGAGGCCGGCATCCGGGTGCCGGAGACCTTCTGGTCGGGCACCGACCTCACCGAGGTGGCCGGTCGGGCGTTCGACCGGCCGTGGGTGCTCAAGCCCAACCACCGCAGCGGGCTGGTCCGCTTCGGCGCCGCCGGCGAGTCGGTCGACGCCCGCACGATCGCGGCGACGAGGAACTGGCTGCGCGACGACCAGAGCGTGCTGCTCGGCGAGTGGGCCTACAGCCAGGCGCGGCCGCTCTACGTCGTCGAGGAGGCCATCGGCGACGGCGTCACGCCTCCCGACGACTACAAGTACCTGATGTTCGACGGCAAGATCGCCGCGATGTCCGTGGACACGGGCCGCTTCACCAAGCAGCACTCGCGCACCTTCTACACGGCCGACTGGGAACCGTTGCACGTGGCGACCGCCCTGGGCAGCGGCGAGCCGAGCCCCCCGCCGGAGAACCTGGCCGCCCTGAACCACGCGGCGGAGGTGCTCGCCCGCCCCTTCGACTTCATGCGGGTCGACCTCTACAACGTCGACGGGGTGATCTGGTTCAGCGAGTACACCCCGTACCCGGGCGGGGGTGTGCTGCCCTTCGAGCCGCCCACCTTCGACGCCTGGCTCGGGGAGCAGTGGACGCTGCCCGACCTCGACGACGTCCCGGCCCGGTGATCCCGGCACGATGCCCGCTCCGAGCACCGGTCCCGACCGCGACGACGACCACCACGACCACCACGACGACGGCGCCCTCCGGGTCCTGAGCGTCGGCCCCACCGGCGACCAGCCCGGCGGGATGGCCTCGGTCGTCGCCGAGCTCGAGACGCAGAACCGCCTGGACGGCACGCCCGTGCACCTGCGGGTCGTGGACTCCGGCGGCGTCGGTCCCGTGCCCCGGCGCGCCGCGCATTTCGCCCGGTCCCTCCTCACCGCGGGCACGGCCCGGGCCGACGTCGCGCACCTGCACGTCGCCAGCCGCGGCAGCACCTGGCGGAAGATGGCGATCGCCCGCATGTGCGCGCTGCGCGGCCTGCCGTACGGCATCCACCTGCACGGGGCGGGCTACCGCGGCTTCCTCGCGGAGACCTCCCCGGCTCTCCGGCGCCGCATCGAGCGGTTCTACGGTCGCGCCGCCTACGTCGTGGTCCTCGGTGGGCCGTGGGCGCAGCTGGTCACCGAGGAGCTGGGCGTGCCCGCCGAGCGGGTGCACGTGGTGCACAACGGCGTGGCCGACGGCGCCCCACCGGTGACGCCGTGGCCGCCCGACCGCCCGAAGCGGGTTGTCCTGCTCGGCCGCATCGACGAGAGCAAGGGCGTGCCGGAGCTGCTGCGCGCCTTCGAGCGGCTCGACGACCTGCCCGACGTGGAGCTGGTCATCGCCGGCCCGCCGGCCGACCCCCGCGTCGTCGCGCTGGTCGAGGAGGCCGTCCGGGCCCGGCCGGGGCGGGTCACCTACGCCGGCTCGCTGCCCCGGGCGGAGGCCCAGGAGCTGCTGCGGACGGCGTACCTGCTCGCGCTGCCCAGCCACGCCGAGGGGCTGCCGATGGTGGTCATCGAGGCGATGTCCCGGGGCATCCCGGCGGTGACGACGCCGGTCGGCGCCACGGAGGAGCTGGTCACCCACGGGGTGAACGGCTTCCTCCTGCCGCCGGGCGACGTCGACGCCCTCGCCGAGCACCTGCTGCGCCTGCTCGGCGACAGCGCGCTGCGCGACGAGATGGCCCGGGCGGCCTACGGCACGTGGGCGGCGGGCTTCGACGCCCGCACCATGTTCGCCGACATCCGCGCGTGCTGGCGGACGGCGGCGGGCGCTCAGTAGGCGCCGCGCCCGCGGAGGACCGCGCCGAGGGTCTTCCAGAGGATCATCATGTCGAAGCTCAGCGACCAGTTCTCCACGTACCGGACGTCGATGCGCACCGAGTCGTCCCAGGAGAGGTCCGAGCGGCCGCTGATCTGCCACAGGCCGGTGATGCCGGGCTTGACCAGGAAGCGGCGGCGCATGTCGAAGCCGTACCGCTCGGTCTCGCTGGGCAGCGGCGGGCGCGGGCCGACCAGGCTCATGTCGCCGCGCAGCACGTTGAGCAGCTGCGGCAGCTCGTCGAGGGAGTAGCGGCGCAGCACCCGGCCGACGCGGGTGACGCGCGGGTCGACCTTGCGCTTGTAGAGCACGCCGTTGCCGTCGTTGTCGGCCTCGAGCACCTCGGACATCTTGTCGGCGCCGTGCACCATGCTGCGGAACTTGAGCATGGAGAACGTCTGCCCGTCGCGGCCGACGCGGGTCTGCTTGAAGAACACGGGCCCGCGGCTGGTCGTCTTCAGCGCCAGCGCGATGAGGAGGAAGAGCGGGAGCGTGAGGAGCAGCGCCGCGGCCGCCAGTGAGGCGTCGACGGCCGTCTTGGCCAGCCGGCGCACCCCGCGCAGCTCGGGCCGCTCGACGTGCAGCAGCGGCAGCCCGCACACCGGGCGGATGGCGACCCGGGGGCCGACGACCTCGGTCACCGCGGGGGCGAGCAGCAGCTCGGCCTCGGTCTTCTCCAGGTCCCAGCCCAGTCGGCGGAGCGAGGGGCCGTCCAGCTCGGGGCAGGGCATGACGGCGACGGTGTCGACCTCGAACCGCTGCACCACGTCGAGCACCTCGTCGAGGCCGCCGAGGACCGGCAGGCCGTCGAAGTCGGTGGGGCCCTCGGCCGCCTTGCCGTCCGGCAGGCAGCAGCCGATCACCCGGTAGCCGTGGTAGCCGGCGCGGTCCAGCTCGGCGTGCAGCGAGGCGACGGCGTTGCGGTGCCCCACGACGACCGTCGTCTGCTGGAACGCCCCACCGGTGCGCGCCCGGTGCAGGGCCTGCCGGCGCAGGTAGCGCTGCAGCAGCGTCAGCACCGTCGCGGCCGGGAGCGCGATGACGACGAACCCGCGGGCGACCCGCAGGTCGAGGCCCCAGGAGACAATCGCGACCGCGGCCAGCAGCACCGCGGCGGCGTGCAGCACGCGCCGGAACTCCTCGGCGCCCACCCAGAGGAAGCGCTCCTCGTAGCTGCGGCCGATGTGCATCGCGGCCACCCACACCACCGGCATCGCCAGCGCCGCCCACAGCGAGTAGGCGGCCGCGCCGTCGACGTCGGTGCCGAACCGGAGGAAGTAGCCGATCGTCGCCGCGAGCACGGCGGCGACCGCGTCCCCCAGCACGATGCTGCGCACGTAGGCCGTGCGCCACGCCCGGCGCGCCTGGGTGCCCTCGCCCCGCAGGCGGCGCAGGCCGGGGAAGCGGGTCCGCACCGTGGCCGGCAGCACCTCACGAGCGGTGTGGTCGTGAGAAACCTGCATGGGTTGTCCGAGCCTCCTGGGTGCGTCGCGTCTGGTCGTCCGGGCGACCCGGACACCACGCTGCCCCACCCATAGGTCACGCAGAGTGAGCAGAAGCAAACAGCGAGGCTCCATCACCTCGTCCTGCCGGACCGCCGGACTCGACGTTAGCGGTTCTGTGACGATTTGGCTCGCTTACTACATGACTGTACGTAACGGATCGGAGCACTCACGCACTGTCAGCGATGCAGGTCACACCCGTGACCGCGCACGCGGGCTCAGCGTGCCAGGCCGGTCAACCGCGGCTGGTCGAGTCCGAGCGCTGCGACGGCGAGCCCTTGCCCACCGCGGGGATCTCGGTGGTCGACGGCCCGGTCGGCACCTCGGCCCGGGTCGCGCCGGCCGGGTCGCCGGCCGGCACGCGCGGCACCTCGACCCGCGTGCCGGCCGGATCCGTCGCCGGCCCCCCCGATCCCCGCGTCGTGTCCGCGGGGCGCGCCGCCTCCTCGCCCCGGGTGCGGTCACCCGGCGCCTGGGGCTGCTGCTGCGCGGCGGCGGGCCGGGGCTTCGGCTCGGGCTCCGTGAGGGCGTCCCCGTCGTAGCCGTACGACTGCGGCGACGACGACGCCGGGGCCATCGTGAGGATGACGCCGAGCGTGCGCGCACCGACCCGGTCGAGGACGGCGGCGGCGCGCTCCAGCTCCTCCCGCCGGGTCTTGCCCTGGCGCACCGCCAGCAGCACGCCGTCCATCACCACGGCGACGGCGCTGGCGTCGGCGACCGGGAGCAGCGGGGGCGTGTCGACGATGACGTAGTCGTGGGTGGCCCGCAGCCGCTCGACCACGGTGCGCAGCTGGCCGGACGCCAGCAGCTCGCTAGGGTTCGGCGGGATGGACCCGGCGCCGAGGACCGAGAGCCGGTCGCCGTAGGGCTGCAGGACGTCGTCGAGGTCGGCGGCGCCGGTGAGGGTGCTGGTCAGCCCCGCGCCGTCGACGAGCCCGAGGTAGCGGACGACCCGGGGGTGCCGCAGGTCGGACTCGACCAGCGCGACCCGGTGCCCGCCCTCGGCGAGGGTGAGCGCGAGGTTGACCGCGACGGTGCTCTTCCCCTCGGCGGCGACGGCGCTGGACACCATGATCACCCGCGGCGGCTCGTCCACGTTGAGGAACTGCAGGTTGGTGCGCAGCTGGCGGAAGGCTTCGGCGGTGCCGGACCGGCTGTTCCGCTCCAGCACGTGGCCGGTGGCGAGCTTGGGGTCGCGGGCGATGGTGCCGATCACCGGGGCGCCGGCGACGTCGGAGGCGACCTTCGCGTCGCGCACGGAGCGGTCCATGCGCACCCGGGCGTAGGCGAGCACGAGGCCCACGAGCAGGCCGATGAGCACCCCGACGGCGATGTTGGCGTAGAGGTTCGGGGCGGTGGGCTCGTCGGCGACCTCGGGGGTGTCGAGGACGGTCACCTTCACCGGCACCGTCGTCACCGGCTCGACCTCGGGGTCGGTGGGGGTCGTGGTGGTCGTCTCGACCTCGAGCACCAGCTCGGTGAACTCGTCGGCGACCGCCGCGGCGATGTCGCGGGCCCGCTGCGGGGAGGTGTCGGTCACCACGATGCCCAGGACCGTGGTGTCCGGCACCACGGAGGCCTCGACCCGGCTCTGCAGGCCGGACGCGGTGAGGTCCAGGTCCAGCCGCTCGATGACGCCGTCGGCCAGCCGCTCGCTGCCGAGGATCTGGACGTAGGAGGCCACCCGGTTCTGCGCGAACTGGCTGCCCTGGAACGCGGCGGTGGTGGAGGTGGCGTCGGTCGAGGTCACCCACACCTGCGCCGACGACGTGTAGGTCGGCGTCATCACCAGGGCCATCGCGGCCCCGATGCCCCCACCCAGGAGCATCCCGATCACGGGCAGGAACCACCCGGCCCGGAACGCCGCCATGGTGTCTCTGAGTTCCACTACTTCCTCGTCTCCGATGATCGAGGCCCACCGGTGTGGGCCGCAGCCGCGGTCGTCGCACGGGTTCCGCGGCTGCTGCCCCAGCCGTGTCGAGCAGCTCCTGGGCGCACCAGGCTAGATATTGTCGGACGGATCGGGCCGCGTGGCGTCACCCGATCGGGCCTCATCCACGCAGTTCCACCAGTGCTCGACGAACACCCGGCGGACGACGGCGTTCGAGTGCCGCTCCCGTACACGGTCCCACGCGCGGCGGCCGAGGCCGTGCGCCAGCTCCGGGGAGCCGGCCATCCGGCGGATCGCCGTCCCGAGCGCGTCGGCGTCGGCCGGCGGCACCACCATGCCGGTGTCGTCGACCACCTCGGCGATCTGGCCGACGTCGCTGGCGATGACCGGGGTCGCGAGGCTCATCGACTCCAGGATGATCATCGGCATCGCCTCCGCCCGGCTCGGCAGCACCAGCGCGACCGCGGTCCGCAGGCGGGCGCGCACCTCCTCGGGGGAGACCGGCCCCTCGAACACCACCCCGGTCGGGAGCGGGTCGGGCAGCTGGAACTGCGGGGCGAGTTCGCCGAAGAGGATGAGCTGCTGGCCGTCGAGCCGGGCGGCCGACCAGGCGTCGAGGAGCACGTCGGCGCCCTTGCGCGGCCCGATCTCGCCGGCGAAGACGAAGTCCGAGCGGTCCGCGCCGACCGGGTCCTCCTCGATCGGCACGGAGTTGGCCACCCGCACCGCGTCGATGCCGAGCGAGCGCAGCACCTCGGCGGCCGGCTCGGTGAGCACGAAGACCACCGCGGGCTGGCGCAGCACCAACCGGGCGAGCCGGCGGTTGCCCTCGGCGAAGGCGACGAACTGCGAGCCGTGCACCAGGACGGTGCAGCAGACCCCGCGCCGGCGGGCGAGGGCCAGCAGCAGGCCCTCGCGCAGGAACGAGCCCTGCTGGGTCAGGTGGAAGTGCCACACGTCGGTGGGCTCCACCCTGCTGAACAGGACGTTGCACACCGTCCGGACGAAGGCGGTGAGGGTGCGCCGCCGGTCGCCGTGCCAGTAGGTGGGCCACTCCCGCACCTCGAGGTCGGGGCCGGCCCAGGTGTTCGTGGTGCGCACCACGGAGGAGACGCCGCCGCGCCCCTGCGACGCGTTGCCGATCTGCGTCACGCGCAGCGCACGTCGCGTGGGGCGGCTCACGCCGGCGTGTCCCCGGATCGGCGGATCACCACACCAGAGGGGTCGAGCTCCTCGCTGGTCAGCTGGTCGGGCTCCCGCAGCAGGACCAGCCCGCGCTCGGCGAGCTCGCGGGCCACCTGCAGCTGGTGGTCGTCCACGTGCTCGCCGCGCGCGGCCACCCGCGGGACGACGACCGGCCGCACGCCGAGCTCGAGCGCGCGGAGCAGCGTGCCCACGCCGGCGTGGGTGACGAAGACGTCGCTGTCGGCCACCAGCCGGTCGAACTCCTCGGCGCGCAGCTCCTGGTTGACGTCGCCGGGCAGGTCGTCGCGGGTCGTGACCCCCAGCTGCCAGGTCACGGTGTCACCGGGCCGCAGCCGGTCGCGCACGGCGTCGACCAGCGCGTCGAAGCGGAACGGCTTGATGGTGCCCAGGCTGACGAAGATGCGGCGCCCGTCGCCGTCCCGGGCGGGGCGGTCGGTCGCCGGGACCGCGGTGAAGTCGTCGAGCAGCGAGGGGCCCAGCTGCCACCCGGGGCGGTCGGCCCACGCGGCGTGCTGGGTGTAGAGCTGCACCCGCGGGAGCCGCTCGAGGATGCGACCGGTCGCCGACGGCCCGTCGAAGCGCGAGACGCTCTCGATGTAGACGAACGGCAGCCGCCGCAGCTGCGCGATGGCCCAGGCCGCGACGCCGACCGCGGCCCCGGTGCTCAGGACGACGTCGAAGCGCTCGCGGCGGGTGACCTGGTGCAGCCGGATGCCGGCGCGGACCGCCGGCACGAGGCCGCGCGGGGGCACGTAGTCGAGGGTGACCACGCGGCGGCCGCGCAGCAGCGACCGGCTCTGCTCGGAGTCGAAGGTGGCGAAGACGGAGTCGGGGTGGAGCCCGAACCGCTCGGACCAGCGCACGATCTGGGCGAGGTGACCACCGGTCGAGGCGACCAGGAGCGCGCGCTCGCCGCTGAGCGCAGCGGACAGCTCCACCCTCTCACCTGCCGGTTCGGCTCGATCCCGTCGTGGTGGCACCACCGAAGCGTAATGGGGCCCGGGCGCGCAACGGCCCTCGTGCTCGCGATGTCGCCGGTTGGAGTGGCCCTGCTCAGCCGACGGTGGCCGGCCGCGTGACCCGGTCCACGTCCCCGCGCCCGGCGGCGGCCGGCTGCCCGGCGGAGCCGGCGTCGGCGTCGCTGCCGGGGGTGCGGCCACCGAAGGATCCCAGCAGGCCGATCAGGAGGAAGAGGGGGATGTAGGACGGCGGGGAGACGAACACCGGGTTGCCGGTCGACTCCAGCAGGTACTGGACGATCCAGGCGATACCGGTGAGCCCCAGGAAGCGGGCGATCGGCTCGTCGTCCCGCGAGAGCCGCCGCAGCCGCCGGAAGACGGCGACGAGCGCGAGCAGGAACGCCAGCATCCCGAGGAAGCCGCTCTCGCCGAGGACCGCCGGCCACATGGTGTCGGTCAGGAACATCGCGTTGCCGGTGCGCTCGGAGAGACCCCAGACGTTCTGGTAACCGCGCTCGAGGTACAGCGGGCTGTAGAACTCCGAGGCCGTGTCGGAGCCGAAGCGGCCGAAGCCGGCGCCGAGCGGGAAGTAGTCCTGGGCGACGAAGAAGGAGTCGCGGGTCATCAGCGTGCGCGCCGCGGTGCCCTCGGACTCGTCGATGTAGGTGGCGACGATGCCCTGCAGGGCGTTGAGCAGCGTCGACCAGAAGAGGATGACGATGCCGGTGACCGCGGTGAGCGCCCCGGCGAAGACACCCGACCGGCCGGCGCGGGAGGTCAGCCACAGGAAGCTGCCCATCATCCCCAGCCAGGTCTTGCGCCGGAACGAGAGAACCGCGACCAGGGCCATGCCGGCGGAGAGCAGCCAGGTGAAGCGGGTGGAGCCCATCGTGGTGTTCCACGCGACGACGGCGAGGAAGCCCAGCGCGGCCATGATGCCGAGCGTGCCGGGCTCGACGAACGGGCCGATCAGCGACGGGATCGCCGCACGGAAGCTGAGCTGGTCGATGTTGCCGACCGTGCTCTGCCAGGTCTGCGGGACGGCCAGGTTGACCAGGCAGCAGGCGATGATGAACAGCAGGACGCCGACCCCGCCCTTGGCGAGGCGGCGCACGTCGTCGGCGGTCCACCGCAGCTGCGCCACGGCGAGGGCGAGCAGCATGCCCTTCCCGGCCAGCGCCGCGCCCGAACCGAGGACGACGAGCGGCACGCCGGCGACGAGCCCGCTGACCACCCCGAGCACGCCGTAGACGGCCCACCAGACCAGCCCGGGGAAGCTGCGCAGCGGCTGGCCGCGGAGCAGCCGGGGGCCGACGCAGACCAGCAGCGACGCGGCGATGGCCAGCTCGTCGAGCAGGTCCACCGTGGCGCTGCCGGTCACCTGGGCGGCCGTCTTGCCGAAGATGCTGACCAGGACGGCGGCCGCGATGAAGCGCTTGGGGTGGTTGACGCCCCAGACGAACACGGGGACGGCGGCCACGAGGAGGAGCACGAGGACGGGCTGGTAGGCCGCGGCGGCGGTCAGCCCCGCGACGGCGAGGATGCAGACCGCCAACGTGCGCGGCACGGTCCTGGTCAGCGCGTCGCCCACCTCGGCCCCTTCCGCCAGCCGGCCGCCCCCGCCCGGGCGGTACCGTTCCTCCCGGTCCGACGCGGAGCGTTCCACGCGGGCCGACCCCCGACAATGCCACGCCGCGGCAACCCTCCCGGGCGGCAGCGCCCGGCACTACACCCGTTCGGGTCTGCGTGCGGCTTTCTGCCCTTCCCCGTGGCCGCCGGGCTGGCGTCCGGACCGGTGCGTGGTCGACCATGGCGGGGGCCCGCGGCGGACGGACCGGGGGAACCGCCCCGGCCGACGTGCCGGAGCACCTCGACTCGAACCACAGGAGCACTGCGTGAAGATCTCGGTCATCGGTTGCGGGTACCTGGGCGCCGTCCACGCCGCGTCGATGGCCGAGATCGGTCACGAGGTCGTGGGCATCGACGTCGACCAGGCCAAGATCGCCTCGCTGGCGAAGGCCGAGGCGCCCTTCTTCGAGCCCGGCTTCGAGGAGCTGCTGGAGCGCACCCTGGCCACCGGCCGGCTGCGGTTCTCCACCGACTTCGCCGACGCGGCGGGCTCCACCGTCCACTTCGTCTGCGTCGGCACCCCGCAGAAGCGGGGCGAGTACGCCGCCGACATGCGCTACGTGCAGGGCGCGGTCGAGTCGCTGCTCGACGTCCTCTCCCCCGGCGAGCTCGTCGTCGGCAAGTCCACCGTGCCGGTGGGCACGGCCGCGCAGCTGGCCGAGCTGATCGCGGCCAAGGCGCCCGGCGCCCTGCTGGCGTGGAACCCGGAGTTCCTGCGCGAGGGCTTCGCGGTGCAGGACACGCTGCACCCCGACCGGCTGGTGTACGGCCTGCCCGCCGGCGCCGACGGCGACACCGCCCGGGCGCTGCTGGACGAGGTGTACGCGCCGATCGTCGAGCGCGGCACCCCCAAGGTGGAGAGCGACTACGCCACCGCCGAGATGGTGAAGACGGCGGCGAACTCGTTCCTCGCCACGAAGATCTCCTTCATCAACGCGATGGCCGAGCTGTGCGAGGCAACCGGCGCCGACGTGAAGCTGCTGGCCGACGCGATCGGCTTCGACGACCGGATCGGCCGCAAGTTCCTCAACGCCGGCCTCGGCTTCGGCGGCGGCTGCCTGCCCAAGGACATCCGCGCCTTCATGGCCCGCGCCGGTGAGCTCGGTGCCGACCAGGCGCTGACGTTCCTGCGCGAGGTCGACAACATCAACATGCGTCGCCGCATCCGCATGGTGGAGCTGGCCCGCGAGGTCTGCGACGGCTCGCTGCTGGGCAAGCGGGTCGCCGTCCTGGGTGCGGCGTTCAAGCCCGACAGCGACGACATCCGCGACTCGCCGGCGCTCAACGTCGCCGCGCAGCTGCAGCTGCAGGGCGCCGTCGTCCGGGTGACCGACCCGGCCGCGATCGAGAACAGCCGCCGGCAGTGGCCGCAGCTGGACTACGCGGCGACGCCGGAGGAGGCCGCCGAGCGCGCCGACGCCGTGCTGGTGCTCACCGAGTGGAAGCAGTACCGCGAGCTGGACCCGGAGGCGTTCGGCCGGGTCGTCAAGCAGAAGCGCGTCCTCGACGGGCGCAACGCCCTCGACCGCGAGGCCTGGACCGCCGCCGGCTGGACCTACCGGGCCCTCGGCCGCCGCGCCGGCTGAGCGCGATCCGCCGATCTCCCCTGCCGTGCCGCTGACCCCCCACGCCCGCCCGTGGTGATCCGACGCGTCGGCCGGGCCGTGCGCGGCGGCAAGCTGGTCAGCCGGGGGCTCACCGTCGCCGACCAGGCGATCTCCAGCGCCAGCAACATGCTGCTGTCGGTGGCGATCGCCACCGGCGTCAGCGCCGCCGTCTTCGGTGAGTTCGCGCTGATCTACAGCATCTACTGGCTGCTGCTGGGCGGGACGCGCGCCGCCGTCCTGGACCCGCTGCTCATCACCCAGCGGAACGTGCTCAAGGGCGCACCGGTGCACCTGGTCGCCGCGGTGTCGGCGACGGCGGTCGGCGCGCTCGGCATCCCGGTGGGGCTGCTGCTGCTGGCCACGCCGCTGGACCTCGCCTGGGCGGTGTTCTTCCTGGGCCTGCCCGTCCTGCTGCTGCAGGACGCGCTGCGCTACGTCGGCTTCCTCGAGCAGCGGCCGGGCCGGGCGGTGCTGCTGGACGGCGTGTGGCTGGTGGTCATGGTCGTCGCCACCGTCCTGGCGCTGACCGGCGCGATCGCGGGGACGGCAGCGGTGCTGGCGTTGTGGATCCTCGGCGCCCTGCTGGCCGACCTCATCGGGCTGGTCGCCTTCGGCATCCGGCGGGAGCCGGTGCAGCTGCGGGCGCGGCTCAAGGCGATGTGGCCGGTCTCCGGGCCGCTGCTCGGCGACTTCGCGCTCTCGTCCGGCTCGGGGCAGCTGACGATCTTCGTGCTGCCGCTGGTGGCGGGCACGGCCCTGCTGGGCCAGTTGAAGGCCGCCCAGGTCGCCAACGGCCCGCTGAACATCACCGTCGCCGCGGCGAGCGTCATCTGCCTGCCGATGGTGGCGCGCGCGGTGGAGTCCGACGCCGGCCGGGCGCTGCGCATCGGCCGGCTGGCCTCCCTGGCGCTGGCCGGGGTGGCGGTCGTCTACGGGACGGCTCTGGTACTCCTGCCGGAGGACGTGGGCCGGGCGCTGTTCGGCGAGTCGTGGGGCTCGGGCTGGCTGGTGGCCGCGGTGAGCGCGCAGATGGTGCTGTTCGGCATCACCCACGGCGCGCTGCTGGCGATGCGCGGCTCGCGCAACACCAAGGCGGCGCTGCGCGTGCGCATCGGCGTGGCACCGATCGCGGTGGTCCTGCCCGTCGCCCTGACCGCCGTGTGGGGCCGCACCGGGTTGATGGTGGGGCTGGTGGTCGCCGCGGCGACCATGTCGCTGGTGAGCTGGCTGGTCGCCGTCCGTGTGGTGCCGCAGACGCCGCCCGGCGAGGACGGCGAGCCGGTCGACGCCGCAGCGGACGCCCCGACCGGGAAGAACCCGCTGGGGTCACCGGCCTCGGCGGCGCAGTAGCCCTCAGTCGCCCGCCGGCTCGAGGGCGACGCTCTCCCGCGACTCGCCCCAGCGGGCGTCGGAGAAGTAGACGGTGTGCTCCCGCCGGGTGTTGCTGGCCGCGTAGATGCCCTGCTTGAAGTAGACGCTCTGGCCCTCGAAGAGGGTGGCCCCGACGGCGTTGACCACGCGCTCGCCGTCGATCCAGACCTGCACGTTCCCCTTGTCGGGGTCGGTGGACCACTCGATGCGGACGACGTGGTCCAGCCACTTCCCCAACTCCAGCGGGCCGAGGTCGTAGGTGGCGACGTACTGGGCGGACTCGCGGCCCTGCAGCCCCCCGCGGACGGAGAGCCGGATCTCGGGCTCGGGCCCGTCGGTGACCCAGAGGTCGACGTTGGGCGAGCCCTCGTTCGCCGTCTGGTGCCACTGCGTGTAGATCAGGAACTCGTCACCGCCGTCCCAGAAGAAGTCCTCGGGGAAGTACGTCGACCACGAGTACCACTGGACGTCGCCCTCGCGGGGGGCGCCGGCCTCCTCGATGGTGGAGCGCACCTCGCCGCGGATGGTGGTGTCGACGCCGAAGGTGAAGTCGCCCGGGCGGGCGGAGAACGCGGCGGAGTACTCGGATCCCGGGCGCACCGGCTCCTCGACGACGCGGACCTGCTCCGGGCGGGCGGCCTGCACCTCGCTCCAGTCGGAGAGATCGCCGCCTGCGTAGCTCCACACCTGCTCGGGTCGTGCGGCGGCGTCCGGCGACGCCGAGCCCGAAGGGGAGGCGCCCGTGGAGCGGGAGGTGGTGAACCGGTCCCCCGTCGTCGGGACCGGGTCGAGCTCGGCCCGCGGGACGGCGGTGGACTCGATCGGCGTCGACGTCGGCTCGGCCGTGGCGTGCGGGGCCTCGCCCTCGCCGGTGCCGGGCTCCTCGGAGCCGCAGGCGGTCAGCACGAGGGACGCCGTCACCACCAGGGCGAGCGGGAACCGGCGGCGTCCTCGGATCACTTCGGTTCCCTCTTGGTCCTGGTCTCGGCGCGGTGGGCGCCGCAGCGCCCCGGACGGCAGCCGGCTCGCGCGCGGCGAACCCGCGCCGGGTGACCACGGGCGGGAAGGCCCGAGGTTACCCACCGAGAGTTCGTGACCGCAGAGTCACCGCCACGCAGGGGGAAACGAGCTGTTCACGTCCCGTGTTCCCCGACGGAAGGCGGCGACGCCGAGCAGCGCCTACTGTGGAGCCTGATGATCTTCCCCGGGTGCGTCGACGAGCGATCCGAGGTGCCCGGCGCACCTCGGGAGGGCTGACGGTGTCGGCACCAGGCCCCGGCACGACCTCGCGCAGCGGTGCCACGCGGTCGGCCGGGCACGGTGCGGGTGAGCGGCAGTCGCGCCGCCCGGCGGCCGTCCCGGCCCGCCCGCGCGCGTCGTCGTCGGGCCCGACCCCGGCCCGGCCGACCGCGCGGCTGGACTCGCTGACCGGACTGCGGTTCATCGCCGCCCTGCTGGTGTTCGGCTCGCACACGATCGCGACGTTCGAGACCACGCCGGTGGGCGACGCGGTCTACCCGTTCCTGGAGCCGGGCGCGGCCGGGGTGAGCTTCTTCTTCATCCTGAGCGGCTTCGTGCTCACCTGGACCCACCGCCCCGGTGACAAGGCGGGCCCCTTCTACCGGCGGCGGTTCGCCCGCATCGCGCCCGCGTACTGGGTGGCGGTCATCGCGTTCATCCCGCTGAACGCGCTCGCCCGGCCGGAGGAGACCGGGCAGCTCCTGTGGCACATGGCGCCGTCGTTCGTCGGCCTGCACGCGTGGATCCCCGAGAACGAGTACTACTGGGCCGGGAACGGCGTCACGTGGTCGATCTCGTGCGAGATGTTCTTCTACGCGATGTTCCCGCTGCTCATCGTGCAGGCGCTGCGGCTCTCGGAGCGGGCGCGCTGGATCGCGGCCGGGGTGCTCTGCGTGCTGGTCGTCGTCCCGCCGGTGGTGCTGGCGCCGCTGACCCACGGCGAGACGGTGGCCGACTGGGCGATCTTCATCTTCCCGGTGCAGCGGCTGTGGGAGTTCTGCCTCGGCATCCTGATCGCGCTGTGGATCAAGGAGGGGCGCCGGATCCGGCGGATCGGCCTGGGCGGCTCGCTGGCGCTGGTCGCCGTCGCCTACGTGGTGGCCGCCTACGCCCCGGCGTATCTGATCTGGGTGGCGATCCCGTTCATCCCGTTCGCGCTCACCATCGCGACGGCGGCGCAGGCAGACCTGGACGGGCGCCCGTCGGTGTTCCGCCACCCGGTGCTGGTGAAGCTCGGCGAGTGGTCGTTCGCCTTCTACCTCACCCACCAGCTGGTCATCCGGGCGGTGGACTACGTGCTGATGCCGACCACGCTCGCGGTGGCGCTCGGGGCGACGGTGCTGGCCCTGATCGGCTCGATCGCGAGCGCCTACGTGCTGTTCACGGTGGTCGAGAAGCCGCTCGAGCGGCGGCTGCGCGGCGGCTCGCTGCCGGTCAGCACCGGTGGAGCCGGCCACACCCCGCGCCGGTAGCGGGCCCTCTCGAAGGCGACTCATCGCAGTGACGGGCGACGTGGTACGCATCAGCGTGAGATGACCGTAAGGGCGGCCTTGGTGTCACGCTCCAACGCCCCGATCTACGTCCGGGACTACCTTCCGGCGGACTGGGCGGGCGGCGACGCGGCGGCCGAGGCGGCGGCCTTCCAGGCTGCGTGTGACGCCGCCGGGGATGTAGCCGCCGGGTCCAAGGGGTGCGTCGTCCTGCCCGACGCCACGATCCTGCTCAACGCCGAGGTCGTCACCCCCTGGACCGGCATGACGATCATGGGCGGCAGCGAGAAGTCCTACATCAAGCTCACCACCCCCGACGCCCGTCTGCGGATCAACAGCTTCCGCGTGCGGCTGATGAACTTCCGCGTCAACGGCCAAGACCTGGCGAACAACGGCATCGTGTTCTCCAACGGCGCCCGCGCCAAGGACTACAACGTCCGCGTCGAGAACTGCCTGGCCGACGGGTGGCTCGTCGATCCCGGCAGCGTCCCCGGCGGCTCGTGCAACCTGATCACCCTGTACGGCTGCGAGAGTGTCAGCAACAACGGCAACGGCTTCGTCGTGGCCGACTCCGCTACGGCTACCGACGCGACGTCCTTTCGGCTCATCGAGTGCGAGGGCACCAGCAACGGCGGGCACGGTGCGCTGCTCCGCAACAGCCTGCCCGGCATCGTCGGCGGCTCCTACATGGGTAACGGCGGCTACGGCATCCAGCTCGGCGAGGCGGGGGACACCCTGCCCACGACGGGCGCGCAGATCCGCTTCCCGCGCATCGAAGGCAACACGCTCGGGCCGTTCTCCGAGGGTGTCGGCACCGACGCCATTATTGAGCTGAACGACTCCTACTCCGACGCCACGCCCGGCGGATCCGGTGGCACGAACGGCACGAACGGCTACACCGTCAACGCCGCCGGCCGCAACTACCGCGTGGGGTACTCCGGCACCACCGGCGGCTACGTCGTCAGGGACTCCAACGGCTCCTACTTGATGTTCCGCAGCGCCGACGGATCGGTCCGCATCGCTGCACCCAGCGGATTGCAGCCGTCCTACCGGCTCGGCAACGCCGGCATCTACGTCACCGCCTCGGCCACCCCCGAGGGCAACACCGCCGCCGCCGAAGGTTCGATCTGCGTCAGCCGCGCCGCTCCCTACGCCGCGTTCCGCAAGGTCACCGGCACCGGCAACACCGGATGGCGGCGGCTGGGGCTGGACACCGTCACCCGCGAGAGCGGCACGTCCACGACCGTCACCGAGGCCGATGACGTCCTGCTCGTGTACGGCACGATCACAGTCACGCTGCCGAGCGCGACGGCGGTCCCCGGGCGGATGTTCACGGTGAAGAACACCTCCACCGGCACCATCACTGTTGCCACGGCGGGCGGCAACATCGACGGCGCCGCAACCCTGGCGATGGCGACGCGCTGGGAGTCCAAGACGTTCATCGCCCACACCGGCAACTGGTACGTCATCTGACCGACCTAGCGAGCAGGGACGCCCTTCACCGTGGCGCCCGGCGCGACGTCGCGGCTCACCACGGAGCCGGCGCCGATCGTTGCCCCAGCGCCCACCTGGACACCGGGAAGAATCATGGCCGCACCGCCGACCGTGGCCCCTTCGCCCAGCGTGACGTCGCCTGCGATGTTGGCGCCGAGGAACACCGTCACGTAGTCGTTGAGCACGGCGTCGTGACCGATGGTCACGCCGGCGCCCAGATGAACGTGCGCCCCGAGGGTGATCGACGACGACACGTAGGTGAAGGGCAGCACGACGCATCCAGGCGCCACGGTCGTCTCCGGCGCGATGATGGCGCCGGGGTGGATGACCGAGCGCGGGACCAACTCTCCCACCTCCAGTCGCTCCACCACGCGTCGGCGTGTGGCGGAATCGCCGATGGCGACAACGAACTCCGCGCCAGGCTCGGCCTGCTCCGGGGCCAACACGGGCAGCCCCCGAACCGTCTCGCCGGCCTGGGCGTCGTCCAGGAAAGCGACGTCGGGGTCGGGCTCACCGCCGGCCGCCAACTGGTCGAAGCTCGCCAGGAGCGCGTCGTAGGTCTCTCGGCCGAAGCCTCCGGCGCCCGCGATGTAGATCACCGAAGCATCATGCCGGAAGCCCAAGAAGCGCGGTGGTTCGGGACGCCCTCGGCGGCCGCCTCCTTCACGAAGGCGGCGAGCTTCTCGCAGCGCGCAGGAGCTTGGTCGAGCGGAAGTGGCCCGAGGTCGACGTGCAGCGCGATGCCGCCCTGGTCCCTGCGGATGGTGTTGACCTTCATGCCCTCCAGCAGCACGCGCGTCACGGCCGCGCCAACTCTCTCCTCCTCGTCGTCTCCGTACGGAACGGTGATCGTTGTCGAGAGCGTGATGTAGGCGTCCATGCGTCGATTCTGGCGGGGGCGTAGCGTGCTCCCGCCAGTGGCCCTCCCCGCGCCCATAAGGGGGCGCTTACTGCGCCTTCTACTCCAGCGGGCATTGCACTCCTCGTCGTCCCGTCAGGCGACCAGCCGAGACGGCCGGTCAAGCGGCGGCTGCACGTGCGCTACCGGTCACCAGGAGCGGTGCCGGCCACCCCCGGAAGCGGTAGGGGGCGCGCCGACCGCGATACGGAGTCACCGCGCGTGCCCACCAGGTTTGGGGGCCCGCAAAGTCCCGGAACACCGCCCCTGACCAGGCATGCAGGCGTACCGTCGGGGCAGTAAGTCCTTCGCACGGGAACGGCCCATCCCTGTCGGATCCGGTGGCGAGCCGGCGACACCTAGGAAGAGCCCATGAGCTGGGTGCTGGTCCTCATCGCGGTGTGGGTGGTCGTCGCCCTGGCTGTCGCTCTTGTGATCGGGCGCAGCATCCACCTGGCCGATCTCAAGCGGCAGGCGGCCCTGGATCGGCACCTGAGCTTCGGCGGACCGGACCTCGACCGTGAGGGAGCAGATTTCCCCCGCCTCGCCTTCCCCGCGGACGACGAGCGGGACGTGGTCTGGCGGGACGTCGTGGCCGCGGATCCACGCGCAACCCGGCCGCAGGGCCGCCCGGCCGTCGGGCGCCACGCACCTCTCGCGAGGCGGAACCCGCCGGTGGACGGCGAGCGCCGCCGCGCCTGACTTCACCCACGTGGGGCAGGACCGCCCTTGCCGCACCTGCGTCGCCGTACCCTCGTCCGGGTTCGACGACGACGGGGGTCCGAGGAATGCGCAGCGACGCGAACGGCGCGCCGGGGCACGGCACACGCGACACGTCACCCCTCCCCCTGGTGTCCGACAACGACCGAGCTGACGAGACGCACACCGGCCGGCCCCGCCGCCGCGGGCTGCGGCGGGTGCTCATCGGCCTGGGCGTCCTGGCGCTCGTGCTCGGCCTGGTGGTGGGCGGCGGCTTCTGGTTCCTCGCCGACCGGTGGGCCGGCAACATCGACCGCGTCTCCGACGTCTTCGCCGAACTTCCCGAGGGCTCGCGCCCCGCGCCCGCCACCCCGCAGCAGGACGCCGGCGAGGAGCCGGTGACCTTCCTGCTCGTCGGTTCGGACACCCGGACGGAGAGCGCGGAGGGCGTCGCCCCCGGAGGCCGCTCGGACGCGATCATGCTCGCCCGGCTCTCGGCCGACCGGCAGCACGCCCAGCTGATCTCCATCCCCCGCGACTCCTGGGTGGACATACCCGGTCACGGGATGAACAAGATCAACGCCAGCTACGCGTTCGGGGGACCGTCGCTGCTGGTGCAGACCGTCGAGCAGCTCACCCAGGTGCGCATCGACCACTACGTCGCGATCGACTTCGACGGCCTGGTCCAGGTGACCGACGACCTCGGCGGCGTGGACGTTGTCGTCGCGGAGACGACGCAGAACGGCCCGTACACCTTCGAGGCCGGCATGAACCACCTGAACGGGGACGAGGCCCGCTGGTATCTCGGGCAGCGCTACGGCCTGCCCGGCGGGGACTTCGACCGCGTGAAGCGGCAGCAGCAGTACCTGCGGGCCATGTTCGACAAGCTGTTCAGCTCGGAGACCTTCACCAGCCCGCCGAAGCTCGACGCGGCCATGCTGGCGATCACCAGCGCGGTCAGCGTCGACGACACCCTCAGCAACGGGGACCTGGTGGGCCTGGCGTACTCCATGCGCGGCGTGACGCCGGGCGACGTCGAGTTCTTCACCGCCCCGGTGCTGGGCACCGGCATGGAGGGCCCGGCCAGCGTCGTATACCTCGACGGCAACGCCGCCGAGCGGATGTGGGAGTACCTCCGCAGCGACTCCCTCGGGCAGAACGCCGCCGAGTTCGCCGACGAGGCGCTCCCGGACGTCCCGCGCTGACCGCAGCGACACCGGGCGCGGCTCACCGCGCGCCGCGGAGCGCCTCCCCACTCCACATCGCAGCATCGGCGGCAGAGTTCACGTCCTGCTCGTCCCCGCCGAGTGCCACGAGACGATCGAGGACGACGAGCAGCGTGGTCGCGATGAGCTCGCCGACCTCTTCGTGCACCTCCGGGGGCAGCCCGATGGGATCGCGGATGTCGTCGTGCTCGCCGCTCGGCCGACGTCCACGCGCACGCGCCATCGCGGCGACCAAGGCGCGGGCGCGTCCGGGGAGATCCGGCCCCTGCGGACGCTCGGTCACGGTCGGCAGGAGGGCCGCGGCTTCACGCAGGGTGAAGCTGCGCTGGAGAGCGCGAGGAGCGCGCTCGAGGAGCGCAGCACGGTGGGCGCGGGTCATCGTCAGGACGAGATCCGCGCCTCCGGCGGTGACTTCGTCGAGCTGGCGGGCACGAAAGCCGCCGGGTTCGGCTCCGTAGCCACGGAGGACCAACGCGCTGTCCCGATGCATGGCCGACCCGACGACGGCGTGCGTGCCGGCGCTGACGAGTTGAACATCGGATGCCCGCTCGCCGAGCCGGTCGTCCAGATAGGCCCGGCCGAGCCGCTCGGCCAGCGCGGAGCGGCAGATGTTGCCCGTGCATACCAGCAAGATGGTGAACGCCGAGCCGGCGGGGACGGGAGACATCACAGCGAGTCTCCCGCGCCTCGCGATGGCCCGCAGCGGCTCCTCGATCACAGGGCGATCGAACCGTCCGATGGTTCGTCACGGGCAACCCTCAAGGTGCGAGGAGCCGCTGCCGAACACTGGTTTATGAGGTTGCTGTTCGTCTGCACCGGCAACATCTGCCGCTCGGCGGCAGCCGCCGTGCTCGCGGGCGCGTGGCCGGCGGGCCATCTGGGTCTCACCGTGGAAGCCCGTAGCGCAGGCACCCGCGCCCCCGCCGGGCGGGCGGCGCACCCCTTCACCGTCGCCGCTCTCCAACGGCGCGGGGTACCCGCGGACCAGCACGTCGCCCGGAGACTGTCCGCGGCGGACCTGGGGTGGGCAGACCTGGTGCTCACCATGACCGCCGAGCACCGGGAGGCGGCGCTGGCGCTGGATCCTCGATGCCTGCGCAAGACCTTCACCCTGCTGGAGGCGGCAGCACTGTGCGCCGACCTCCCACCGCACAGACTGGCAGGGGTACTCCCCCACGAGCGGGGGAGAGCGCTGGCCGAGGCCTTGGCGGCAGCACGCAGTCTGCGCCGCGCCCGCTCTTCCGACGAGGTCGATGACCCGGTCCACGGCGGGGCGGAACTGCACAGCCGCGTCGTCGACGAGATCGCGGCGGCTCTTCGAGCCATCCTGATGGGGGTCAGCCGGCAGATCGCCGGCGCCCGGCAGCAGACGGTCCGCATCGACCGCCTGCCGCCGGTGCCGGTTTAGTTCGGGACGACAGGCAGCGTGTCGACGGCGAACTCGCCGACGTGCTGCGTCAGCGAGTCCTCCCGCAGGTATCGCCACATCTGCTCGGAGCGGCCGGCATCGAGGTAGACGACGCTCTGCGCCCCTTCCCGACCGGTGCCCGCAACCGGCGCGGTGAGGAACGTGACCGCGCCGGGCCGGAGGGCGCGCAGGTCGTACGCCATGTCGAGCAGGGCGGTGTTGGACAGCGTCTCATCGACCGCCATGGCGTCGGTCAACGCGATCAAAAAGCTGTCGAGCGCGCCGACGTCCGTGAGCACGTTCTGCTCCGACACCTTGGCGAACATCGACCGCAGGTACGCCTGCTGGCGCTTCACCCGGTCGAAGTCCCCACCCGAAAGGCCGTAGCGCTGCCGCACGTAGTAGAGCGCTTCCTCGCCGGCGAGGTGGTTGAGGCCGGCCTCGTACGTGTACGGGCCGTTGGTGGTCGTCTCGGCCACCTGCACGTCGACCCCGCCGAGCGCGTCGGTCATCTCGACGAAACCCTGGAAGTCGATGGCGGCGTAGTGGTCGATGCGGACGCCGGTGAGTCCCTCGACCGTCTGGACGAGCAGGCTGGGCCCGCCGTAGGCGTAAGCGGCGTTCAGCTTGCTCAGGCCATAGCCGGGGATGTTGACCCACGAGTCCCGCGGCAGAGACATCACCTGCGCGCTCTGCCGGTCCCCGGTGATGCGGACCAGCATCATCACGTCAGAGCGACCGTCGGGAGCCTCCCCTGCCGGCACATCCGCACGGGTGTCCGACCCGACGACGAGGAAGGTAAGCGGAGCGGTCGTACCCGTGGGCGCCGCCGGGCGCTTGGACTCGTCGAGGCCGGCGAAGGCGTCCACCCGCTCGAGGTTCCCGGCGTAGCGGTTGGTCAGGTACCACGCACTTCCGGTCCCCAGCAGGACAAGGAATGCGACGCTCACGCCAAGCGCAATCAAAGCCCTACGGAGCTGCCGCCGCTGGTGGGTCTCCGGCGCTTGCTCCTCAGACTTGGGTGCTTTCTCCCGGTCGAACGCGTCGATCGACGCGCTATGGCCGTGCTTACCCACCGGTCCCCCGCTCGTTGCCTACTGCCGTCCGCCCGACGGTAGGCGGAATGCACCGTTCCTTAGCTGAGCCAGCGAGGGACTCCGGCTCCCCAGCCCCACCAACCCCACCTGTTGACTGGCGAGTCAGCCGTAGACCGGCCCGCCGCTACGTCACAAAAACTCGACCATCTCGCCCTCGAGCACGCCGCGGGTGTCGAAGGTCCGGATCCCGTCGAGCGCGCCGCCGAGATGCTCCCGGTGGGCCTGCGGAGGGACGACGGCATGGGCGCGTTCGGCCGCATCCCGGAGATCCGGCTCCACCTTGGGCAGTCGGTCAGCCTCCCCGTGCTCGGCTGCGTGCCAGGTGGCGACGTACCGGTCGTGGAAACGCACGTCGGCCCCCCATAGCCAGCAGATCTTCTGCGAGCGGCGCAGCCAGCGACTCTCGCTCGCCTGCGATATCGGCCTTGTACGTGCCCCCCATAAGCAGCACCGTGGAACCGCGCACGGCCCTGCCTTCGTCGTTGAGACGGTCCATCGCAGGAAGGTATGGCGGCGAGGGTGTAGCCGGTAAATTGCTGCGCGTAACAGGATCAGTCAACCTGAAGCAGATCGTCCAGTCGGTGTCCAACGGGCTCAAGCTCGTCGAGGTGCCGTAGCCCGCGCCTAGTGAATCGTTCTTACCAATCGACTCGTCTACGGGGGTGGGACGTGGGTGTCGAGGTTCTTCCCCGACCCCGGGACCCAGACTCGACGTCGGAGCCGACGGAGGCACGCGGGTGGACGAGGGTCGCCGGTTCACGCCTCCAGCCGCTGGCCAGGCGGTCCACGTCGGCTCGTGCAGTCGAGTCGCCGATGCTGACGACGTAGCGGACGTCCATGTCGGCCAGCGCCGAGGCCGGGCCCAGCCACGTCGCCGCCCGCTGCGGCAGGAGTGACGGGTCCGGGCGGACGTCATCCAGGAACCCGACGAACGTCCATGTCGGTGTCATGCTGTTGATCGCCGTGACGATGTCGAGAACTCGCGGCCATGGCCGCCGGTCCTGGTGATGGCGAGCTCCGGCGGGCGTCCGCGGGCGTCGCTGCAGCCCTCCGGCGAGCTCATCTAGTGGTCCAAAGCCGCGCGTAACGGTCCCAGACGACGCGCTGGTTGAACTCACGCACCACGCGGGCCCGTGCTGCGGCGCCCATGTCGGTCCGGAGCCCGGGATTGTCCACGAGACCACGCAGCGCCATGTCGAGTGCTTCGGCGTCGCCTCGGGGCACCACGTGACCGGTGATGCCGTCGATTACGCTGTCCCGTGCGCCGGTGGCGTCGGTCGTAACGACGGGCAAGCCGCTCGCTGCAGCCTCGAGGACCGCGTTGGGAAAGCCCTCCCTGCGGGTCGGTAGCACAAGGACGTCCATGGCTCCGTACCACGGGGCCGTGTCGCTCACGAACCCCGTCACGTGAACGTTGCTCGCCGCCAGTCGAGCCTCGTACTGCTGCCTCAGGCTGATGTCTTCGAAGTCCCCGACGACGACCAGCGTGACGTCTGCCCGCCGGCCGACACCTCCGGCCACGGCGAGCAGGTCCTCGAGGCCCTTGTCCGCGGTGAGTCTGCCGACAAAGCCGATGACGACGGTGTCCGGTGGCGCGCCGACGCTCTCCCGTGCGGCAGCTCTCGCCTCCTGAATGGGCGGGCGGAAGCGCTCGCAGTCCACGCCGTTACTGCTGCCGGGACCCAGCACGGATACCCGCTCGCTCGGCACCGCCCGCAGCTCTTTCAGCTCGCCGGCAAGGCTCGGGCTGACGGCGACGACGTGGTGTGCGGCTCGGCAGCTCACGACCTCCAGCGCAGTGAGCAGGAGCCGTGTCGCGCCGGTGGCTCCTTCCAGTCGCAGTCCGCGCTGGAGGTAAAACCTGCGCGGGACTCTAGCGAGGGCGGCAGCCAGGCCGACCAGGAGGCCGGCCTTGGGCGTGCTCACGACGGTGACCTCGGGGCGGATGCGGCGCAGGAGGCGCACGAGGCGCACGAGCGCCAGCGCATCGCGCCACGCCTGCGGCTCGCGGCGCATGGCCACGGCGTGGATCCTCACCCGTGGGTCGATGGAGGCCAGCGCCTCCCCTGGCGAGCACACCAGGTGGACGTCATGGCCCTTGTCGACGAGATCGGAGAGCTGACCGGCGAGGAAGGCCCTCGCTGTCCCCGGCGCCGTGACAGCGTGGAGTATCCGCACACGGGCACGGTAGCGGGTGCGGCCCCCGAGCCCCGCTCGCCACCAGTGGAGCGGCTAACGCCTGACGCCTGCTCTAGGTGACGCTGCTCGAGCGGAGCTGGAGGGACTGAGAGTGGCTCAAGGCGCTCACGACGAAGTTGCAACGGCCGCGTCTAGTCACCTTCGAGGTGAGACCGTCCTCGGCGCGGAGACACGAACGCGTGGACAATATCGCGCAGGCTCGGTCCGGTACCTACCTTCGGCGGATTCTGGTCATCACAACTAGCACTACGTCAACCTCCCTTCGCCGCAGCTCGCGAGGCCGCGCCGTTCCCAGCGCTCTGGCCGTTCACGAGGACCCGTCTGATCTATCGATCTTCGAGTTGCCATGTCACAACCGCGACGCTTCTGCCCGCCGAACGCCCGACCCAGTACCGACGGATGACAGCGAGCGGTCGGACAGGCGCCGGCTCGGTGCAGCGGACCCACCCGGTCCAGCGGGTCGTGCGGCGGGTTTCGGCGGCAAGTCCTCGGAGTCGACCACCGTCACCTACCGGTCGCGGAACCAGAGAGGGCCAGCATGAGCGGCAGCAGGAAGCCCCGGGGGTACATGTAGGTGGTGGTCAAGTTGGTGCCGGCGAACGCGTTTGGCACGACGAGGACCCACACCGCCGCGACAGGGGCCTTCCTGCGACTCGCCAGGGCCACCGCCGCAACAGCAACAATAGGACGATCCAGCCCAGACGGGGCAGGATCCCGGTCTCCGCCCACAGCAGCAGTGGCACCACGTGCTCACCTTGGACGTAGATCGACTCCGGTATGAAGAGGCCGGGACGGATGCCCGTCAGGATGTCGTCACCAACGACCCCACGGCGGGTCCTATTGTCTGGGCGTGACAGCCAGGGCGGAGCCGCTTGCGGGGCGGCTCGCGTGGCGGACGTTCGTCGTCGGAGTGTTCCTGGCGGCCTTCGTCCGCGTCCGACCCGTACCAGGCGTTGGGATCAGCGCCAGCGACGTTCTGATCATCATGGGCGGTCTGCTGCTCATCGGCCGGGGCCTAACACAACCCGGCACGTCAGAGCGGCCAGGGCTACCGTTCCGGCTCGCGGGAATGTTCATCGTCGGTGGCGTGCTCGTGTCGGGCCTGGTGCGCTTTGACGCGGCATTGCTCGATATCGGGTCACTGGCCGGTCAGTACTGGCTGGTGCTGATGACGATTCCGGGAGTGCTGGCGCTGCTCCCGGTCGAGCGGCGAATCACTACGGCCAAAGCGTTCGTCTACGGCGTCGCAACGTCCATCGCTGTCGGCATGGCGCTGCTCACCTTCGTGCCCGCGGCCTACTCGCAGCTTCTGGCACTCGGCGTCATGGATGCTGTCGGCAGCGGCGGAGCCCGCCCCGGCCTGTTCACGGGCGTAGGGGAGCTGGCGAAGGTCGCGGCCATGACGATCCCGTTGGTCTACTACCTCGTCGTCCGCGGCCACCTGTCGTTCCTGCGCGGCGGGGTGCTCGTTGCCGTGCTGGCGCTCGGCGTCGTCGTGACTCAAGCAGGGTCCGGAGCGATCGTGGCCGTCGCCGGCGTCGGGGTCCTGGCGCTGATGCGGTTGTTAGTCCGCAAGGGCGGCGCGCAGCGCAACTCGGGGGTCAAGGTCCTCGCCGCCCTGAGCCTGGCGATCGTCGGCTTCTGGTACGGCCTGCAAGGGATCGACAGTGGTATCGGGTCTGGCGGTGGCTTCGGGCAGCGGTTCCTGGACCGGGTGGTGTCGCCGCTGTCCGACAGTGGGGCCGCTGGGGTCGGCAGCGCGGACCTGCGGATCACGCTCGCCGGCGAAGCATGGAGGCTCATCGGAGAGCGCCCGCTGCTGGGCACCGGGCCGGGCCTGTACCGCGGCAGCAGCGACTTCGACCTAGGCGTACACATCGTCCCGCTGCTGCTGTGGGGAGAGATCGGCATGTCCGGGGCCCTCGGCTGGCTCATCGTCGTGCTCGGCGTCGCCGTCACCGTCGCGCAGAGCCTCAGGCGGGCGCCCGTCGCTGCCGTCGCCGGGGCCGCGGTCCTCGTCACGTTCATCGGCACGTGCCTGAGCGCGACCTACTTCTACCCCCGGCCGCTGGTGCTGCCGCTGCTGATCGTGACCAGCCTGATGTGGGACACCGAGCCGCAGGAGGTGAAGTCGCCGAAGTCGCCGAAGCGGAGATCGAGCCTGGCCGGGGGAGCGGCCCCGCGGCCTATGCTCACCCGGTGAGCACGCTGATCTTCGACGGGGACTGCGGGTTCTGCACGACCTCGGCGACGTGGATCGAGGCACGGGCCGGCGGCGCGTTCCAGGCAACTTCGTGGCAGTTCCTGCCGTCGCTGGAGGCTGTAGGGCTGAGCGAGGAGCAGGTCACCGGGGCGGCCTACTGGCTCGAGCTTGGGCAGGCGCCGCGGGAAGGTGCCGCCGCGATCGGCTACGCCCTCATCGCCTGCGGCGGGCTGCTCGCCGTGGTCGGCAGGGTCATCGTCGCCGGTCCCGTCCGACCGCTGTCTCGGGTCGTGTACGGCTGGGTCAGCCGCAACCGGTACCGGATGCCCGGCGGCACCGCCGCCTGCCGCATACCGCCCACAACGGGCTAGCAACAGCGGTACAGTCGGCCGATGTTGCGCAGCAAGGGCTGGGTCATCGCGTTCATCGCCGTCCAGGTGCTTGTTCCCCTGGCGCTGTTCGTGCTGCGGATCGCTCAGGAGGGCTGGACGGTCACGGGCATGTTCCCGATCTCGTGGCAGATGTACTCGGCGTGAGCGACCCGTTGCGACTGTTCCGCTACGCGTTTGCCCTGATCGCCTGCGTCAAGGCCGTCGACCTCGCCATTCGCCTGCCCGACCGGACCGACCTGGCGCTGCCGCTGCTCGCCACCTGGCTCGTCGGGACGGCACTGCTGGTCACACCGCGCTGGAAGGTCGGCGCGTTCATCATCGCCGCCGTCGGCAGCGCCAGCGTCGTCGCCGGGCCGCTGTTCAACCACCACCTGTACCTGATGGTGCTGGTCGGGGCGATCCTGTCGATGTTCGACGACCGCTGGCACGTCTTCCTGCTGCGGGCGCAGCTCACGATCGTCTACGCCTTCGCTGCCGTCACGAAGATCAACGGCACCTACCTGTCCGGCGACGTGCTCGCCCGCGCCACCGACAGGTCTGTCCTGCTCGGGGACGTGGCGATCCCCATGTGGCTGGTGGTCATCGCCTCGGCCGGCGCGATCATCATCGAGGGTGGACTGGCGGTGGCGCTGTGGTTCCGCCATACCCGGCTGCCTGCAGCGGCTCTGGGCATCGCCTTCCATGTCTCGCTGGTCCTGGCGACCACCTACGGCTGGTCGGGCGGCGCGCAGCTGTTCGTCTACAGCGCGATGACGCTGGCGCTCTACCTGCCGTTTTGGGTGGACTCAGATGAGGTAGTAGAGCGTGCCGTTGGACATCTCAAGGGACGACCGTTGCCAGAGCGCCCGAGGCTGAGCTAACGGCGCGGTCAGGCCGGCTGAGGGATCGCGCACCGGCTACTGCGCTGTCTCAGGTGGCCGGGCGGTCCTTGGCGAGCCGGTAGGCCGTCCGGTATGCGCGACCTACGGGGGAGACTGACGTTCTCGCAGAAGGCGCGCTCGGCACGTCGAGCGCGTAGCGGTTCGACATGCTGCCGAGCGAAGCGAGCCACGTAAAGAGCAGATCGAGACTCGTGTAGTCGGAGGTCTTCGTCCTCCGCCAGTTGCGAAGTCCCGCCCGAAGTGCGCGCGCGTACGCCTTGTTCCTGGCCAGAGGAGAGTCCAGGATCAGTGACTCGACGGTCGAACCGGTCTCGCCGCGCAGCCACTCGCCGTACTTGTGGTGCCTCGAACGCAGGCGATCGACACTTGTGTCCCCGACTCCGTCGTACCGCGTGCCTGTGCGGGACCACGGGACGTCCCTCAGGGCAGGGTGCAGCTCGTCGAGCAGCGTGCGGTAGTGCAAGTCGCCGCGCTGCTGTGGCGGGAGCTGCCACATGGCCGAGTACACCGGAGGCGAGGTGAACGCCTGGTACAGCGGAAGGGGATGGAGCGCGGACGACATGGTGACCTGCAGCAGCCGGCGCAAGTAGTGCCGTTGCTGCTCCAGCTCCCGGAGTTGCCACTCCTCTCGAGTCCCGTCTGACGGTCGCCACGCGGTCGACTCTTTGCGCAGGGCCATGCGCAGCGACCGGGTGTTGAGGGTTGGAAAGGCTCCGAAGGGATCGACGACCCGCGGCTTGGTCGCTGGCAGGGCCGAGATGTGCCTCCCGGAGTACTCGGCCCGGCCGATGGAGTCCCCGTAGGTGCCTGCGACAACCAGGTCCAGGTCATCCATCTGAGCGACGTCGGGCAGACCGTGCAGGTGCAGGGGCGAAACCTCGGCGCCAGCGTCCGCCATGAGCAGGAGGTTCCGCCGCAGCAGGGCCGGTGTCAGCTCGATGTGCCGCCACTGCCAGCCGAGAACACGGGCCAGGGACTCGGCGTAGACGACGTCTCGGGAGTCGGACGTCCCCCATGTCACGCCGACGATCTCGGATGAGACACGACCAGCCGCCTGAAGCCTGTGCAGGATGCCGGCGACGATCCGGCTGTCCATGCCACCGGACAGGAGCAGCCCGACCCGTGCCCGGCCAGAGAGCGCCTGCTGCAGCTCCTCCGACAGCAGTTCGAGCAGAGGGGGCGCACTGCACTCCTCGGCTGCCACATGACTCGGCTCGGCCGCCTGGCGGACCTCCCCGGTGCTGGCGTCCACGCGGGCCATGAAGGGCAGCCGCGACAGCCCCTGAACCATCGTCCGATCGCCGAACGCGTATCCCTTGGTCGCGACGCCCAGCATCGCCAGCGGATCCAGCTCGTGCCTGCCAGCCGGGAGCGCGGCCATGGCAGTCGCGAAGTCGTAGAACGGACCGCTCGTCCCGCCCGCGAAGAGCGGGAATGAACCAGTCAGCTGCCCGGCTGTCAGCCGCCCGTCCCACGTGTTACTCACCATGCGAGGCAGCCTCCCATCTCGCCGTAGGGTGTGGCTCCTCACGTCGCTGCGCGTGCTTCGGGCGCGACCGGGCGTTCGCCCAGACCCCGACGAGCACGGCCACCGAAGCGGACAGGGCTGCCGAGGCAGCGGCACCACGCAGACCGAAGGAAGGGATCAAGACGCTGTTGGCGGCCACGCTCGTTGCCAGGGCGAGGGCCGTGACGCGTGTCTGCGCGTTCGTGTTGTGGTGCAGCTGAGCCACGATGTTGACGTACTGGTAGCGATAGGCCGTCAAGCCGAACGCCACGATGAGCAGCCCGACCGTCAGGGGGTCACCCAGACGGAGGTCCTCTCCAATCATCACCACGGAGAGCGCCGGCCAGGCTGCGAAGAGGAGAACGCACACGGCCGCACTCGATAGGGCCGCCCGGCGGCGGAGCAAGCGCAGATGCGTCTGCCGGGCGTGGGCCTCTAGCTGGGCGAAGAGCCTGGGGACGGCGACCAGGCCCACCAGACCCGTCACCAGGGTGACGACGCCGTACAGGATGTCGAACGTCGGGGCGTAGAGGGCAACCTCCTCCTTGCCGCGCGACGCCAGCAGGATGAACCGGTCGACGTAGAGCATCGAGAGGCTGAGCCCGTAGTTGAGGATGAGCGGGCGGCCGTACTGCCACCAGGGCTGCAGATCCGCGCGCCGGGAGTGGGGCCGCGACAAGGCCCGCCACGTCGACGCCGTCGCCAACAGGCTCGAGGCCAGGATCGCGGCTAGGACCCAGCTGAGCTGGACGTCATCGGCGAGTGCAGCCATCAGGGCGACGATGAGGATGAACGAACCGTTCCGCAGCACGCCTGCGACGACGAATGCTCGCGGGAGGATGCGGGCTCTCAGGAGGATCCACCTGGTGGTGAAGGCGGCTTCCGCGAGCGCGTAGGCGACGCAGAAGGCGACGGTCAGCCATGCGCTACCAAGCGTGACGGCAGCGATGGCACCTGTCAGCAGCGCTACGACGGGAGCGTTGCGCAGCCAGGCGGTGACCGTCGCCCGGTGCAGCCGACTGGGATCCTCCATTGGCGCGAAGCGGAGCACCGCCGCGTTGACCCACTGCGACGGCACAGTGGAACCGATCGATACGGCGGTGATAACGAGGACGAACGTCCCGTACTCCACCGGGCTGAGAAGGCGCGTGAGCAGCGGGGCGGCGGCAATGCCCAACGCGGCGACCACAAGCCGCGAGGCGCCCATGGTGAACCCGGCGCGCCTTGTCGCCTGGAGCAGCTTCGAGGCGGGCCGTCCGGGAACTGGTCCTCGCCGGTTCCGCTCCATCAGCGGAGCGTCCCGCGGGATCTCTCCTCGACGAGGCGCTGCAGCGCCTCGTGCCATTGCTGCATCACCGGAGGGAGGCCGTGGCGCGCGCATGTCGCCTGCTGCGCCGCGAATGCCTCCTCGGTGCGCAGCGCCGCGTCGGTGCCCATAAGGACGCGCATGCGCTCAGCCAACGCGGCGCTGTCTCCCGGCGGTGCCAACCGGTCCTCGGGTAGGAGCTCGGCCAGGTTCCCGACGTCACTGGCGACCATGGGCATGCCACACGCCAGGGCTTCCAGAGCAGCGTTGGGGGAGCCCTCCCACCGCGAGCTGAGGACGAAGCCGTCGTAGTCGTCGAGGGAGCTGTGCCAGTCGAAGGTGAAACCGCGGAGGTGGATCGCGTGGCCCAGTTGCCTGTCTTCGATCAGGCGCTCCAGTGCCTGGGCGCCCGGACCCTCACCGAAGATGTCCAGGGTGGCGAGCTGGCCGGCCTGGATCAGCTGGGACATCGACTCGACCAGCAGGTCGTAGCCCTTGGCGTCCGTCAGCCGGCCCACCGCGATCCATCGGAAGGGGCTGGCCGCCTGCCTCGGCCTGACCGTCGCCGGGACGGTGTCTGCGAGGGCGTTGTGGATCACTTGCGACCGCTGTGGATCGCTGAGGCCCGCCGCGGCGTACTTCTCCAGCGACTGGGAGGAGTTGAACACCGTCGCGGCATCCGCCCGTCGGCTGATCCGCATCAGGAGACGACGCAGCCCACTGGGCAGGGCGGACGTCCGGACGGAGGAGATCAGCGGAAGGTGACTGCCGACGGTCGTGACGCGCGCAGCGAGCACCGCTGGTTCGTTGAAGGCGAGAAGCACGTCAGCCCGCCAGGTGCGAAGGAAGCGGCGCAGCTTCGCGGGGCTGGTCAGCAGTCGGCGGCCCGTGAAGTCGAGCCGGATCCGCTGAGTGCCGGTCGGCAAGGGGTGCTCGACGCTCCCCTGACCCAGCGACCGCATCGTGATGACGCAGACGTCATGGCCGAACGCGGGGAGGTGCTCGGTGAGCAGCTGGATCTGGCGCTCCGCTCCGCCGCCGCCCATCGTGGGCACCAGCACGGCAATCCTCATCGATGTCCTTCCGGAAGCGCGCCCCTCCGGTGCTCCAACGCTTTGGCGCTCACAGCGTCCGGAACCACTCAACCGTCTGGTGCAGGCCGTCCGCCAGCGGGACGGCGTCGACGTCCGGGAACAGCGACTGCACCTGGCTGCTGCTCGCCTGACTGTCCCGGACGTCGCCGACACGCGGCTCGAGGTGGTCCACGGTGAGCTTCCGCCCCAGCTCCGCCTCGAGCAGCTCGATCACGGTCAGCAGGGACGTCCGCGTGCCGAACGCCAAGTTGGTGGGCCCTGCGGTGACGGAACCGACGACGGCTGCGCGGAGGACTTGCACGACGGTGCCCACGAAGGTGAAGTCACGCGTCTGGTGGCCGTCTCCGAAGACCTGGAGCGGTTTCCCTGCCAGCGCCGCGCTGACGAATGCGGGCACCACAGCCGCGTATGCGTGCCCAGCCGCCTGGAGCGGGCCGAAGACGTTGAAGAAGCGGAACGGCAGCACTGGCAGCTGGTAGCACTGGGCGTACGCCATCGCGTACTGCTCTGCGGCGAGCTTGGAGACGGCGTACGGACTCATGGGACGTGCCTGGAGGTCCTCCGACTTCGGGATGGCCGGATTCGATCCGTACACGCTCGAGGAGCTCGCGAGGGACACGTGGAGCCCGCCGTGCCTACGGGCGGCCTCCAGGACGCGGAGGGTGCCGGTGGCGTTCGCCTCGTGGCTGCGCACCGGGTCGACGATGCTCCTGGGCACGGAGGGGACGGCTGCCAGGTGGACTATGTGGCTACAGCCGGCCGTCGCGGCGTCCAGCGCCTCAGTGTCAAGGATGGAGCCCTGGTGCACTCGGACCGGCAGTCCCTCCAGGTTGCTCAGGGAACCTGAGGAGAGGTCGTCCAGCACGCGGACCTCTGCGATGTCGGGGTCCTCGCACAGCCGGCGGCAGAGGTTCGCGCCGATGAAGCCGGCCCCGCCCGTGACCAGGACAGATTCGCCGCTCACAGCACGCTCCAGCGCGGGTCACGCTGCGTCCGCCGCGTGTCGAGGACGAGGGCCTCGCTCAGCGAATCGAGGTCCAGCACGTCGTGGTCGACCAACAGGACGACGACGTCGGCGGCGCCCACCTGTTTCTCGTCCAGGTCAACCTGTTGCGCCGGAAGGGGCTCGTGCAGCTGCACGACCTCGAGATCGACGAGCGGATCGGCGAAGCGGACGTCGGCCCCGAGAGCGGCAAGCAGCTGAGCCACCCGGACCGAAGGTGACTCGCGGGCATCGCTGGTGTTCTTCTTGTAGGCCAGACCGACCAGGAGCACGGTCGATCCGTTCACGGCCTTGCGCTCCCGGTTGAGCAGCTCGGTCACGCGCTGGACCACGTAGTCGGGCATGTGGTCGTTGACGTCATTGGCCAGCTCCACGAAGCGGAACGGCTGGCCCAGCGTGCGCTTCACCTGCCAGGACAGGTACGAGGGATCGATTGGCAGGCAGTGGCCGCCGACCCCGGGTCCCGGGGTGAACCTCATGTACCCGAACGGCTTGGTGGACGCGGCGTCGATGGCCTCCCACACATCGATGCCCAGGCCGTGGGCGAAGACCGCCAGCTCGTTCACCAGCGCGATGTTGACGTGGCGGAAGGTGTTCTCGAGCAGCTTGGTCAGCTCGGCCTCCTTCGGGGACCGGACGGGAACCGTCTGCTCAACGATGTCATCGTAGAAGGCCTTCACCGCCGCTGACGACGGGCCGTCGATCCCGGAGACCACCTTGGGGGTGTTGACCAGCCCGAACACGGGGTTGCCGGGGTCGATGCGCTCGGGGCTGTAACCGAGGCTGAAGTCGCGTCCCGCCACCAGGCCCGACCCCACTTCAAGAATGGGGGCCAGCAATTCCTCGGTGGTCCCGGGGTACGTCGTCGACTCGAGGACAACCGTCGCGCCCGCCTTCAGCATCGGGGCGAGCGTCCGACCGGACTGCTCGATGTAGGACAGGTCGGGGTTGCCCTCACGCAGCGGCGTCGGGACCGTGATGACCGCGACGTCGAAGTCCTTCGCTGCGCCGTAGTCGTGGCTGGGCCGGTAGCGACCTGTCGCCAGGGCCGACTGGAGCTGCTGCGACGGGATGTCCTCGACGTAGGAGTCGCCGGCCGCCAGCCGATCCATGCGGCTGACGTCGACTTCCAGCCCGATGACGTCGTAGCCGACCTCCACCGCCCGCATGGCAAGCGGCAGGCCCACGTACCCCTGTCCGATGACGACGAGCTTCTTGTTCTTCATGACGATCCCCTCAAGTGGTCGCGGAGTCACGCCGCGCCGGACCCGTTTAGCGGTTTTGCGGGAACGCCAACAGCCGTAACATCGGACGGCAAATCTCGCGCCACGACCGCACCTGCCCCGACTGTTGTTCGAGCACCCACGCGTTTCCCTTGGATAACGCACGAGCATGTTCCCAGATTTACCGACTGCTCCAGCAAGACGCTTCCCGAGATGGAAGCGTTCGGATTGACCGTTACATAGTCTTGAAGCACGGTATCGTGCCCGACAGTGACGCCGAGGTTGAGGTGGACATGCCGTCCGAGCCGAGCGTTCGTCGTGACAGCAGCACCGGCGCAAATGACAACCCCGGGCCCCAATGAGACTAAGTGCTTGCCGAGCGTGGCCGCGGGGTGGACGAGCACCGGTGAGAGCCGACCTGCGGACCGCGCCCAGGTATCGATTCTTCGCCGGATCTCACCGGAGCCGATCGCGATGATGTACTGGACGTCCAGTGCGAGCTGATCGAGCATCTCGACACCACCCAGAAGACGAAGGCCACGTTCCGCGATGAGAGCTTCGTCGGCCGGGCCGTCGTCGAGGAAGCCCACAGGCTCGAACAGTTGCCCGTGCTGGCCGCCGGCATCGTTGACGGCCTCGATGACGTCATGCACCTCTCGCCCGAAACCACCGGCCCCGATGATTGCGACAGGGGTGGTAGTCACGCGTCCTTCTCTCGCGCTCGAATGGTCGGATGCTTCCGTGTCGACTCCATCGCAGCGTATTGGCCCGCGAATTCTGGCATTGTCTCCGTATCGCTGGCCGAGATGCCGTGGCGTGTGAGGACGGCGCTGATGGTCGCCCCCAAGATCTGAAGGTCCAGTCGGAGGCTTAGCCGTTCCACGTACTCCACATCGGCCGCGAATTTCTCCTCCCATGTGAGGGCATTTCGCCCCCTCACCTGCGCAAGCCCAGTAATGCCCGGTCTGACCTCATGGCGTCTCATCTGCGTCGGCGTGTACCGCTCCAGGTACCGCATAAGCAGCGGTCGCGGCCCGACGAGGCTCATCTCCCCACGTAACACATTCCATAAAGTGGGGAGTTCGTCGAGGCTGGTGCTTCTCAGGGTCCGACCCAGTGGTGTCATGCGCTCGACGTCGCTTTCGATTCCCCGGGGTTCTCGCATGGTCCGGAACTTCACGAGCCGAAACGGCTCGCCGTTGCGCCCGGGCCGCTCCTGCCGGAACAGCACTGGTGAACCAAGGTCACGTCGCACCGCGACTGCGATGGCTGCCATGACTGGAGCGCCAATCAGCAACCCCACGCCCGCCACGACTAGGTCCATGGCTCGTTTGACGGGAAGGTAGGCCGAGGGACAAGAGCTCACGCGCGCTCCAGGAACTCCGTGACGGCCGCCAGAACCCGATCCACCTGCTCAAGACCGAGCGCCGAGCCGCTTGGCAGGGTGAGCCCACGCTTGAACAACTGGTCGGCAGCCCCCGTGACCAGCGACCGAGCCTGCGCGAACACCGGCTGGCGGTGCATGGGCTTCCAAAGGGGGCGAGACTCGATGTTCTCGGCGTCCAGGGCCTTGCGGAGATCCTCGGTGGACCACCCTGCCTCGGTCTCGTCGACGAGCACGGCTGTCAGCCAGCAGTTGTCCTGCTCACCTGCAGCGTGCTGGAACACAGTCACGCCGTCGACGCCGTCGAACAGCTCCACGTACAGATTCCGCAGCCGGCGACGCCGGTCGATCATCTCGTCCAGCCGCTCCAACTGGGCAAGTCCTAAAGCGGCGAGCACGTTGCTGAGCCGGTAGTTGTATCCGATCTCGGTGTGCTCGTAGTGGACGGCGGGCTGCCGCGCCTGCGTGCTCAGGTAGCGGATCCGGTCGGCCGCGGCGGCGTCATCGGTGAGCAGCATGCCACCGCCGCTCGTCGTCATGATCTTGTTGCCGTTGAACGACAGCGCGGCCATGACGCCGAAGGAACCCGCGGGCCGGCCCTCGTGGCTCGACCCGAGCGATTCGGCGGCGTCCGAGATGACCGGCACGCCGAACCGCTCGCAGATCGGCAGGGCCCGCGTGTAGTCCGCGCAGCGACCCAGCAGGTCCACCGGGACCACCGCGGCTACGCGCGCCCCCTCGGCCTGCAGTTCCGTCAGCGCCGTCTCCAGCAGGTCTGGATCGAGGTTGCCTGACTCCTCCTCGCAGTCCACGAACACCGGCTGTGCGCCGGTGTAGACGACGGCGTTCGCGGTGGCCGCGAAGGTCAGCGTCGGCACGATGACGATCGTCCCCGGCCCCGCCCCGACTTCCAGCAGCGCCAGATGCAGCGCCGCAGTCCCCGAGGAGAGGGCCACGGCATGCTGCCGGCCGCACCGCTCGGCGATGGCCGCCTCGAAGGCGTCGACCATGGGGCCGAGAGGAGCGATCCAGCCGGATCGGACCGCCTGGACGACCATCTCCTCCTCCCGCGCCCCAACGTCGGGCGGGGAGAGCAGGATGCGTTCACCGGTGGCGGGCTGCGCGGTCACTGCATCGCCCCGAGCTGTGCCAGCCGCGTCTCGACCGCGTCCACCTGAAGGACCTCCTCGAGCGGCGGGAACGGGCGCTGCAGCCACGCCTCGAGGTCCCCCTCCACGGCCGGCACCGGCACGTGGCTGATCAGCGGGTGCACCGGCCGGCTGTCCAGCTCTTCCTTGCCGAACAGCTCCTCGTGCAGCTTCTCGCCTGGGCGCAGCCCGGTGAACATGATGGGGATGGGGCGCCCCTCCATTGCGATGAGCTGGGCGGCGACGTCGGCGATGCGCACCGGCTCCCCCATGTCCAGCACGAGTGCCTCGCCGCCGGTGCCGATCGCACCGGCCTGGATCACCAGCTCGACCGCCTCCGGGATGGTCATGAAGAACCGGGTGACGTCCGGATGGGTGACCGTGACCGGACCGCCTCGCGCGATCTGGGCGGCGAAGGTCTCCAGCACCGAGCCACGGCTGCCCAGCACGTTGCCGAACCGCACGGAGAGGTAGCGCCCCTCCGTGCGTTGGGCGTACGTGGCGGTGAGCCGCTCGGCCATCCGCTTGGTGCGGCCGAGCGTATTCACCGGGTCCGCGGCCTTGTCGGTCGAGACGTTGATGAAGTGGCTGACGCCAACCGCGGTCGCCGCCTCCAGCACGTTCCGGGTGCCGAGGACGTTCGTCTTCCACCCCTCGCCCGGGTACTGCTCGAGCATGTTCACGTGCTTGAGCGCGGCGGCATGGAACACGACGTCGGGCATCCGGCGCAGGAACAGCTCGCGCAGCGCCTCGCCGTCGCGGATGTCGGCCAGGATCGCCTCGGGCAGGTGCAGCTGCGCCTCGCCGTGAATGCTGAGGCTCACCGCGTGCAGGGCCGACTCGTCGCGGTCGAGCATCATCAGCTCAGCCGGACCGAACCGGTGGATCTGCCGGCACAGCTCGGAGCCGATGGAGCCACCGGCCCCGGTGACCAGCACTCGCTTGCCCTCGAGGTAGCCCGCGATCTCACCCACGTTGGTGTCGATCTGGTGGCGGCCGAGAAGGTCGGCGATGTCGATGTCCCGGACGTCGCGGATTCCCACCCGGTGATCCAGCAGGCCGGCCAGCGGGGGCAGCACCTTGACGGTGAGGCCAGCCTCGATTGCCCGTGCGGAGAGGTCTCGGATCAGGGCGGAATCCGCCGAAGGCAGCGCGATGATCAGCGAGGACGCGCCGGACTCCGCTGCAGCCTTCCCGATGTCGCCGCGACCACCGAGCATGCGCACGCCTCGGATGCGGGCGTGCCGCCAGCGCGGGTCGTCGTCCAGCAGCCCGACCGGCAGATAAGGGCTCTCAGGATTGGTGAGCATGGACGTCACCAGCTGGTGTCCCGCGTCGCCTGCTCCGAAGACGAGCGTGAGTTCGGCTCGGCGTGGCCGGGAGGCACCTTCCCGCTGCCGCCGGATGGCCAGGCGCAGCGCCGTCATGAGTGCGACGGCGAGGACAGCCCCGACCGCTGGGGTCGACAGCGGAACCATGCGAGGTACACCGGCCACCGCGTTGACCAGCGTCTGCACTCCCGCCGCACAGGCGACGCCGAGACCCAGAGCCAGCAACTCGTCGACGCTGCCGACGGGGTACCGCCCGTGGTGCAGCCGCAACAGCGGAGACAGCGCCACGTACGTCAGCACGCCCACCAGGCCGATGACCACGACGCCGCGCGTGTCGATCCTGCCGATGTCTCCCTCGTACCGTGCCGCGGTGGCCAGCCAGAGGCCGACCACGAGGAACACCCCGTCAGCCGCCAGCAACCCCCAGCGGCGCAATCTCCACCGCCACGTCCTCCGTCGCTCCGTCATGCCGACCCCCGTCCAGCACCGCACGCCGTTCGGGCGCGCACCGATAAGGAATTCACTGCATGGGCGGCTGGTGCAGAGGCACCGGCCGCGGGCTCTCTTGCTGCCGCTACCGCCTCGGCGGTACGGCCGGCAGCGGGCCCGTCACGTCGTACCGCGGCCGACCGCGCCTCCGCGCGGCGCCGGGGCTGACCATGTTGCCGGTGTCAGCCGTCGTCTCCCGGCCCGGATCGGGCTCGTACGTGTAGCCGTAGCCGTAGCCGCGCGCGGCCCCGGCAGCCTGCGGCACGCGGTTCAGCACGACGCCGAGCAGCTTGGCGTCGATCCGCTGCAGGGCGCCCGCCGCCTCGGCCAGCTCCTCCCGCCGGGTCTTGCCGTAGCGAGCGGTGATGACGCAGCCGTCCGACAGCACCGAGAGCACCGCTGCATCGGTCACCGGCAGCAGCGGAGGCGCATCGACGATGACGTAGTCGTTCGTCGCCTTGAGCTGGTCGAGGAGCGCGCGCATCTGCGCCGAACCGAGCATCTCGCTCGGATTAGGCGGCATGGGGCCCGCCCCGAGCACGGTGAGCTTTCCCTCCCCCCAGGGCTGCGCCACCTCGTGCAGGGCGGCCGTGCCGGCGAGCACGTTGGTGAGTCCGGCGCCGCTGATCAGGCCCATGTAGCGGGTGATCCGCGGCCGGCGCAGGTCGGCCTCGATGAGCATGACGCGGCTGCCCTGCTGCGCGAGGGCCGTCGCGAGGTTCACGGCGAGCGTCGACTTGCCCTCACCGGGGATGGCGCTGGAGATGATGATCGCCCGCGGCGGGTGGTCGACGTCGAGGAACTGCAGGTTCGTGCGGATCGCGCGGTAGGCCTCCGCGCTGATCGAGTGGTCGTCCAGGTCGGCGACGAGGTGCTCCTCGGCCAGGCGGGGGTCCTCCAGGACTGTGCCGATGACGCCTGCTCCGGTGAGGTTCCGGATCTCCTCGGGGGTCTTCACCGTGTTGTCCAGCCGGCTGCGCAGCAGGGCCAGCCCGAGCCCGACGAGCAGACCGAGCACAGCACCGAGGGCCACGTTGCGGACCGGGTCCGGGCTGACCGGTGCCTCGTCGAGGTCAGCACCCTCGACCGTGGTGACCTTGACGGTGGAAGCTCCGCCGCCGTCGGGAGTCTCCAGCTCGGTCACCTGCTGCGTGAACTGCTGCGCCAAGGACGCGGCGATGTCCTGCGCCCGCTGAGCGGACGAATCGGTGACGCTGACCTCGAGGATCACGGTCTCGGGAACGGCGGTGGCGGTGACATTGGCGGCTACCTCGGCCGCCGTCAGCTCCAGGCCGAGATCTGCCACCACGCGCGAGGCGAGTTCCTCACCCGTGAGCAGCTGCGCGTAGGAGGTCACCCGCTGCTGCGAGAAGAGGTTGCCTTGGTAGGCGGTGGAGGTGTCCGTCGTCGAAGACGTCGAGACGAACAGCTGGGTGGAGGACGAGTACAGCGGGGTCGCCTGCCACGTCAGGAAGCCGGCGACGCCGATGGCCAGCAGCACCGTGCACACCAGGATCCACCAGCCAGAACGGATCGCCTGCAGCACGTCCTTCAGTTCCACCCAAGCCCCCGCTCACCAGGTGGGCTCCTGCCGCGAAGCCGCACCTCTTGCCCCGGTCGTTGCCGGGGGAAACCTCGTAGGACGGTACAGCGCCGATCCGTATTTGTTTAGCCCTCAGCAACAGGAAGTTGACGGGGTGTGACGTGTGTGACTGAGGTGTCCCACCGGACGGGCGACACCCCGCCAGCGGCCAGCCTTCCTGACGCGACTCATCGTCACGTGTTGACTCCGGCGCGTGCGGATCCTCTTCGTGTGCACCGGGAACATCTGCCGCTCCCCCATGGGTGAGCGGTTGACCCGCGCCTTCCTCGACGACGCCCTCGGGGCATCGGCGGCCGCGGTCGGCACCGCGAGTGCCGGGACGAATGCGGTCGTCGGCAAGGGCATGGAGCCCAAGTCCGCCCTCGCGCTGTCCGGCCTGGGAGGGGACCCCTCCGGGTTCGTCGCCCGCCAGCTGACGGCGGACATGGTCGAGCGGGCCGATCTGACGCTGACCATGACCCGCCGGCACCGCCGCGACGCCCTGAAGCTCGCGCCCCGGGCCATGTTCCGCACCTACACGCTGCGCGAAGCCGCCGGCCTCCTCGAGCAGGTGGACCTCCGCAGGCTCCCCCCCGCCTCCTCGCTCGACGAGCGCGCCCACGCCCTCGTGGCGGGGGGGGGGGGGGGGGGGGGGGGGGGGGGGGGGGGCGGGGGGGGGGGCGCGGGGGGGGGGGGGGGGGGGGGGGCGGGGGGGGGGGGGGGGGGGGGGGGGGGG
>NZ_JBJGZZ010000015.1:0-94162 GCF_054050775.1 Blastococcus sp. SYSU DS0533
AGGGCGGCCAGCAGGGGCTGGGGGCCGAGGTGGTCGGCGACGACGACGTCGGCGGTGGCCAGGGCCTGGCGGCCGCGGACGGTGATCAGCCCGGGGTCGCCGGGCCCGCCGCCCACCAGCACCACGCTGCCGCCCGGTGCGGGACGGGCGGCGCGGTCGCGGATGCTGCCGTCGGTCAGCCCGGCGACGATCGCGTCCCGGACCCCGATCGCCCGCTGCGGGTCGCCGCCCCCGTGCACCCCCACGACCAGGTCGCCCTGCCGCCCGACGGCCGGCGTCCAGACGCTGGAGGCGGCCCGGTCGTCGGCGCGTGCGCAGAAGATGCGGGCGTTCTCGGCCTCCTCCGCGACGGCGGCGTTCACCGCGGGGTCGTCGGTGGCGGCGACGGCGTACCAGGCGCCGGCCAGGTCGCCGGGCCGGTAGGTGCGCCGGTGCCAGGTCGCGCTACCGGCCGCGGCCAGCGACTCGAGCGCGGGCGTGATCTCCGGGCTCACCACCGTGACCCGGGCGCGCGCCTCCAGCAGCCCGGCGACGCGCCGGTGGGCGACCCGGCCGCCGCCCACGACGACGACCGACCGGCCGCGCAGCCGCAGGCCGACCGGGTAGACCGTGCCCTGCTCGGGGGGCAGCGGGGTGGCGTTCAGCGGATCTCCTCGGGGACGCCGGTGGTCGTCTCTCCCGCGGATCCGGACCGGGGGGACCGGCACAGGATCCCAGCGAGGGTCGCGGCGAACGCGCGGGAGGTGCCCGGGTCCCGCACGGCCACCCGCAGGTGGTCGGGGCCGAGGCCGGGGAACGAGTCGCCGCGGCGGACCGCCCAGCCCGCGTCGCGCAGGTCCTGCCGCACCCGCGCCCCGTCCGGCACGCGCAGCAGCACGAACGAGGAGCGGGGGGCCCCCAGGACCGCCACCCCCGGGGGGAGCGCGGCCAGCAGCGCGGCGCGGTGCCCGGCGAGCGCGACCGCCGCCTCGTGCGCCTCGACGCGTGCGCCAGGGGCGGTGCAGGCGACCAGCGCGGCCAGCGCCGGGGTGCTCACCGGCCACGGGGGCTGCTGGGCGGCCAGCGCGGCCACCAGGTCCGCCGGTCCCAGCGCGTAGCCGACGCGCAGCCCCGCCAGGCCCCACGTCTTGGTGAGACTGCGCACGACGAGCACGCCGGGCAGGTCGGCGCGCCCGGCCAGCGACTCCGGCTCCCCGGGCACGGTGTCGGCGAAGGCCTCGTCCACGACGAGCACCCGGCCGGGGCGGGCCAGGGGGGCGAGGTCCCGGGCCGGGTGCAGCACCGACGTCGGGTTGGTGGGGTTGCCCAGCACCACCAGATCGGCGTCCTCGGGGACGGCGGCGGGGTCGAGCCGGAAGCCCTCGGCCTCGGAGAGGACGAGCCGGGTGACCGGGTGGCCGGCGGCCCGCAGCGCGGCCTCCGGCTCGGTGAACGAGGGGTGGACGACGACGGCGTGCCGGGGCCGCAGGGCGCGGGCGATCAGTACGAACACCTCCGCCGCGCCGGCGGCGAGCAGCACCTCGGCCGGATCGCGGCCGTGCGCGGCGGTGACGGCCGCGCGGGCAGGGGCGAGGACCGGGTAGGCCGCGCTGGCGTCCAGCGCCTGCCGCAGGACGTCGCGGAGCCACGGCGGGGGTGTCCCGGCCCGCACGTTGACGGCGAGGTCGACCAGGCCGGGCGCCAGTTCGGCGTCGCCGTGGTGCCGCAGATCGGTCACGTCTCCTCTTCGCTGTCGCATCGGGCTCGGCGGCCATGAGACCACGGCCCGTGTGACAGGCGTGTGGCGCGCCTTGACGGATCGGAAAGCGGAGACCACGCTTTCCGGCATGGAAAGCGACAAGGTCCACGCCCGGGCCCAGCTGGCCGCCCTGCGCGCGGACCGGGTGGCGCTCGCCGAGCGGGTCGTCCAGCCCTGGTGGTACGACGTGCTCCTCGGCCTCCTGACGTTCCTGCTGTTCGCGTCGTACTCGTTCGCCTTCCCCTGGCTGACGCTCGGCGCGCTGGTGCTCTACCTGGCCGGGCTCCGCGGGCTGGTGGCGGTCTACCGGCGGCTGACCGGCGCCTGGGTCGGGGGTGACCGGCCGGGGCCCACCCGCCGGGCGTACAGGGCGTGGCTGGTCGGTGCCACGCTGGTCGTGGTGCCGGCGCTGGTCCTCGAGCTGCTGCTCGACGTCCACGGGGCGATGGTCGTGGCCGGCGCGGTCCTCGGGATCGGCATCGCGCTGGTCAGCCGGTGGTGGACGCGCATCTACGTCGCCGAGCTGCGCGGCGAGCTGTGACCGCCGTCGAACCGCGGTTCGACCCGGTGGTGCACGCGCCGCCCCGGCTGCAGGTGTGCGGCCTGCTCGCCGTCGTCGACACGATGGACTTCGCGGCGGTGCGCGAGCAGGTCGGCGTCAGCGACTCGGTGCTCTCCAAGCACGTCAAGCAGCTGGAGGAGGCCGGGTACGTGGAGGTCCGCAAGGCCACCCGCGCCTCGCGCCTGCGCACCAGCCTCGCGCTGACCCCGGCCGGCCGGGCTGCCTTCCACGCCCACGTCGCCGAGCTGCGCCGGATCACCGGGGGGTGATGCCCTGCGCGCGACCACCCGCGCACCGGCAGAGTGATCACTGCTGGGGTGACGGTGGAGCGGAGGGCGGATGCGGGGCCGGTGGGGCGCGGGGCTGCTCGACGCGGCCGTCGTCGCCACCGGTGCCGTCGGTCTCGGGGTGCTGCTGGGGGTGGCCGGCCTGCCCTCGCCCGCGCTGTTCGGCGGCCTGCTCGCCGGCCTCGTCCGCGCGCTGGCGGTCCGTCCGCGGGCCAGGGTGCCGGATCGGCTGGGCACCGCCGGGCAGGCCGTGATCGGCGTCTCCATGGGCGCGCTCGTCGACGTCGGCACGCTGCGGGCGGTGGCCGTCGACTGGCTGCCGGTCCTCCTGGTCACCGTCGCGACGCTCCTGCTGAGCCTGCTGGCCGGGTTCGCGCTGCGGCTGCACCCGGGCATCACGCCGGTGACCGGTGCCTTCGCCATGATCGCCGGGGGCGCCTCGGGGATCGTGGTGATGGCCCGCGAGCTCGGCGCCGACGAACGGGTCGTCGCGGTGCTCCAGTACCTGCGGGTGCTCCTCATCGTGCTGCTCATGCCGGTGGTCGCCACCACCGCCTACGGCGCCACCGCGGGCGCCGGGCTCGTCCCCGACGACGTCGGCGGGCCGGGCTGGCCCGCCGGGCTGGCGTTCACCGCGGTGTGCGCGGTCGTGGGGCTGGTCGCCGGCCGGCTGCTCCGGGTGCCCGTCGCCGCGCTGCTCGGCCCGCTCGTCGCAGCCGCGGTCGCGGACCTGAGCGGCCTCTCCGGCGGTGCGGGGGTGCCGCCGCTCGTCGAGAGCGCGGCGTTCCTGGTGATCGGCCTCCAGGTCGGCGCCAGCTTCACCCGGGGCAGCCTGCGGGACATCGGCCGGGCCCTGCCCCTGGCGCTGGGGATCGTGCTGGTCCTCGTCCTGGCGTGCGCCGGTCTGGGTGGGCTGCTGGCCGCGGCCACGGGGGCGACCGCGCTCGAGGGGTACCTCGCGACGACGCCCGGCGGCCTCTACGCGGTCCTGGCCACCGCCCGCGACTCGGGTGCCGACACCACCTTCGTCCTCGCCGTCCAGGTGCTGCGGCTGTTCGTGATGCTGTTCAGCGCGCCTCTGGTGGCCCGCCGGCTCCGCAGGGGGCCGGCGGGCTGAGCTCCCCGTGGGCGGGTGTCCCGGGGGCGGGCACCTGACGAGCGGGCCGGACGCGCCTACCCTCGTGGACCGGCGCACGAGCGGGAGGAGACGGCAGCTGTCCGAGATGAACGCGGCCACACCGGGGCCGGACCCCGACGACGCGGTGCTGCTGTTCGTCGGCGGCCCGCTGGACGGGCGCGTGCAGATCCGGGAGGCCCGGCACGGCGACCCGTTGCCGACCGTGACCCACGTCCACCTCCACGGCGGGCCCAAGGTCGTGCACCGCTACGACCTGGAGCCGATCGCCGACGGCGTCGGGGTCTACAACCTGCGGCCGCCGGTGCGGCGGCCGGCGCGGGACGAGTCCGTCGCGGACTGACCCGCGTCACCAGCCCTGCACGCGGCGGGCCTCGCCGATGACGCGGTCGAAGCGGGGGCGGTCCAGCGCCGCACCCTCCCGGCGGACCGTCGCCGGATCCAGCACCAGCAGCCGGTCCAGCCGCACCTCGCTCGGCCGCCCCCGCGGGTCCCACGCACCGCGGCCGATGTCGGTCCACACCCGGCCGTGGCGGGCCTCGTCGGCGGCGTCCCGGTCGTGGTCACGGCTCGTGAGCATCAGGCCCAGGAGGTCGCCGTCCCGCCGGCCGATGACCAGCACCGGCCGGTCCTTGCCGCGGCCGTCGCCCTCGTCGAAGGGGACCCACGCCCACACGATCTCCCCGGGGTCGGGACGCCCGTCGTCGCGCGGCCCGTACTCCACGTCCGGCGCACCGGACGGTCGCGGCAGGGTCGCCGGCGCCGGTCGCGGCCGGGTGCTCCCCGGCACCGGGGCGCGCAGCAGGTGCAGCACGCGCCCGGCGGTGCGCGCCGCCGTCCGCCCGAGGCGCCGGAGAGAGGCCATGCCGGGCACCGTACGGAGCCGCTGGGGCGGGGGGAGGGGCGGCCCGGGACACGGGACCGTCACCGGTCGTCCCACGTGACCCATCGGCACCAATTGGTCACCGTGGGGGTTGGCCGGGGCGGCGCGGGGGCAAGCATGGCCTGCGGGGAGCGTGCCGGCGTCCCCCGGGAGAAGGGGGCTTCATGACTTCGGCCGAACCGGCGCGCCCTGCAGTTCCGCGTGCCCGCGAGGTCCAGGCGAGCGTGCTCGCCGCGTTCCAGCTGGTGGAGGACGCTCGCTACCTCGGCTCGAGCCGCAGGCGCCGCCGGCTCCGGGTGCGCGCGATGGCCGAGCGGGCCGTCGCCGACCGGAAGCTCGCCCGGGACCTCCGCGCCGGCTGAAGCACGTTCAGGCGACGCAGAACTCGTTGCCCTCGGGATCGGCGAGCGTCACCCACGCGATCGGGCCCTGCCGGCCGCGCCACAGCTCGCGGGCGCCCAGACCCACCAGGCGGGCCACCTCGGCGTCGACCCGCTCCGGCCCCACGGACACGTCCAGGTGCACCCGGTTCTTGACCGCCTTGGGTTCGGGGACGAGCTGGAACAGCACCCGCGGGCGGCCGGCGTCGGGCGAGGTGATCGCCGCACCGACCTTCCAGACCAGCGCGCCCCGGTGGGTGGTGGTGTCGTCCGCGGTGGCCGCGCCGGCGTCGAGCATCCGGCGGATGAAGGCCTCGTCCTGGGGCTCCACCTGCCAGCCCAGGGCCTGGGCCCACCACGCGGCCAGGTCGTGCGGTGCGGAGCAGTCGACCGTGATCTGGACGTCGAACGCCATGCCCGGAGGCTACGTCCGGGTGCCGACATCCGGATCCGCCCGGACGCCCCGGCCCCGTCCAGAGGCACGCCGCGAGGCTGCGAGCGGTGCGGAGGCGGGGTCCTCACAGCTCCTGGGCGAGCTCCGCGCGGATCGTGGCGTCGTCGGGCAGGTCCTCCGCCAGCGCGCAGTGGTCCTTGATTACCCGGCCGAAGGGCGTCAGCGCCTTCGGGTCGATCCGCTTCGCCGGGTCCCACAGCCCCGAGCGCATGACCGACTTCGGGCACTGGAAGTAGGCCCGCCGCACCTGGAGGAGCAGCACCGACAGCGGTGCCCGGCCGAACTCGGTGAGGTCCAGCGGCAGCTCCCCGGGGGCGACCAGCGTCGCCGTGCCGTAGACGCGCAGGGTCTGCTCGACGCCGGGCACCAGGAACATCAGCGCGGCCCGGGGGTTGACGGCCACGTTGCGCAGGCTGTCGACGCGGTTGTTGCCCGGCCGGTCGGGGAGCACCAGCCGGTGCGCGTCCAGCACGTGGACGAAGCCCGGGTCGCCCCCGCGCGGGGAGACGTCGGGCCAGCCCTCGGCGTCGGCGGTGGCCAGCGTCGCGAAGGGGGAGTGGGCGATGAACTCCCGGCAGTGGGCGTCGAGGTGGTCGATCACCTTGTCGAGCACCAGGCCGCCCGGCGTCCGGTAGCCGGCCAGCACCGGGTCGTCGGTGGGCGGCGGAGGCAGCGGGGTGGCGGGCACGCGACGACGGTAGACGGTGGCGCGGCTAGCGTGGCGCCTCGTGCCGCAGGTGTGGAGCTCCCCCGTCCGATACGTCGAGTGCGACCAGCAGGGCGTCGTCTTCAACGCCCACTACCTGACCTGGGCCGACGAGGCGTCCAACGGCTGGTGGGCGTCCCACGGGCTCGCGTGGGACGACCTGGTCGCCCGCGGCGTGGACCCGGTGGTCAAGGCGAGCTCGCTGGAGTGGGCGTCGTCCGCGCGCTGGGGCGACACCGTCGCCGTCGACGCCGAGACGGAGAAGGTGGGGCGCACCAGCGTGGCGGTGCGCTTCACCGTGCGCGTCGGCGAGCGGGTGTGCTGCGTCGTCCGCACCACCTACGTCTGCGTCGCCGACGGCCGCTCCGCCCCGTGGCCGGACGACGTGCGGGCGCGGCTCACCGAGGGCTGAAGCCCGAGCCGGGCGGCAGCAGCGGCAGGTCCGCGGGCGGGCCCTGCTCGACGAGCCGCCACAGCGCCTGGGTGTCGGCGTGCTCGGCGACCAGGTCGCCCAGGCGGTCGAGCCGGGCCTCGCGCACCGTCGCGAACTCGGTCTCCGGGGCCGGCACGAACCGGCGGCCGGTGATGCGGGCGACCTCGGTGAGGAAGGCCCGGCGGAACCCGTCGTTCTCCAGCGCGCCGTGCCACGTCGTCCCGAAGACCGCGCCGGCGCGGGCGCCGTCCAGGAACGGCTCCGCGTCCTCGTCCACCGTCACGACGCCGTGGTGGATCTCGTAGCCGTGCACCGTCTCGCCCAGGGCGCTGCCCACCGGCCGGGCCAGCGTCTTCTCCCGGGCGAACCGGACGTCGGCGGGCAGCAACCGCAGCCCGTCCACCGTGCCCGCCCGCGACTCGACCTCGTCGGTGATCGTGCGGGCGAGCATCTGGTGCCCGCCGCAGATGCCGAGCACCGGCGTCCCCTCCGCCGCCCGGCGCAGCACCGCGTCGGCGACGCCGGTGGCGCGCAGCCACGCCAGGTCGGCGACGGTCGCCCGGCTCCCGGGCAGGACGACCAGGTCGGCGTCGGCGAGCTCCTCGGGGCGGGTGGCGTAGCGCACCAGCACCCCCGGCTCGGCGGCGAGCGCGTCCAGGTCCGTGAAGTTCGACAGCCGCGGCAGCCGGGCCACCGAGACGCGCAGGACGTCGTCCCCGACCGGTGCGGCCCCCGACACGGCCACGGGCACGTTGAGCGAGTCCTCGACGTCCAGTTCCAGGCCACCGAGGAAGGGCAGGACGCCGAGCACCGGGCGGCCGGTGAGCGCGGTGAGCCGGTCCAGCCCCGGGCGCAGCAGGCGCACGTCGCCCCGGAACTTGTTGACCAGGAAGCCGGCGACCAGCCGCTGGTCGGCCGGCGGCATGAGCGCGACCGTGCCGTGCAGGGCGGCGAAGACCCCGCCCCGGTCGATGTCGCCCACGACCACCACCGGCAGGTCCGCCGCGGTGGCCAGCCCCATGTTGGCGATGTCGTCGGCCCGCAGGTTGATCTCCGTGGGGGAGCCGGCGCCCTCGCAGACGACGACGTCGAAGCGGGCGCGCAGCTCCGCGAGGCTGCTGAGCACCTGCTCCAGCAGCGCGGCCTTCATCGGCCGGTAGGAGAGCGCGGTGACGTCGGCGACCGGCCGCCCCAGGACGACGACCTGGCTGGAGTTCTCGCCGCCGGGCTTGAGCAGCACCGGGTTCATGGCCGCCTCCGGCTCGACGCGCGCCGCCGCGGCCTGCATCACCTGTGCCCGCCCGATCTCGGCGCCGTCAGGGGTGACCACGGAGTTGTTGCTCATGTTCTGCGCCTTGAACGGGGCCACCGAGACGCCCTGGCGCACCAGCCACCGGCAGATGCCGGCGGTGACCACCGACTTGCCGGCGTCCGAGGTGGTGCCGGCGACCAGCAGCGCCCCGCTCACGCCGCCTCGCGCGGGACGTCCCAGCCGGCCTTCTCCTGGCCGGAGAGGTCGGCGATCGCCAGCATGATGCGGTCGGTCACCTCGCGTCGGGCCTTGTTCCGGTCGGCCTGCCCCCGGTGCTCGGGGAAGGTCAGCGGCTCGCCGAAGGTGATCGCGATGCGGTGCGGGCGGGGCCACCGGGCACCGACGGGCTGCACCCGGTCCGTACCGCGCACCGCGACCGGGACGACGGGGCAGTCGGCGGTGAGCGCCAGCCAGGCGACACCGGTCTTGCCGCGGGCCAGCCGGCCGTCCCTCGAGCGGGTGCCCTCGGGGTAGAGGCCGAACGCGGTGCCGTCGCGCAGGATGGCCAGGGCGGTGTCCAGCGCCGCCTGCGCGGCCCGGTGCGTCTCCCGCTCGACGGGATGGGCGCCCAGGGCGGTGAACAGCGTGCGGGTGAGCCACCCGCCGACCCCGCGGCCGGTGAAGTACTCGGCCTTGGCCAGGTAGGCGACCCGGCGGGGGGCCGCCAGCGGGATGACGATGCTGTCGATGAAGGACAGGTGGTTGCTGGCGAGGATCACGGGGCGGTCGAGCGGCACGTTCTCGCGCCCGGTGATCCGCGGCCGGCACAGGACGAAGAACAGCGGGCGCAGGACGAACCGGGCCAGGACGTAGAACATCGCAGGCTCCCTCCTCGGCGGCTCCGGAGCCGCGCCCCCGGACACCGCGGGCAGCCACGATCCTGCCGGACCGCGCCCGGCGGCGGGGCGGCGGCTCCGGCTGGGCGGAGGACCGCCCCGCCCCGACGGCTACCCCGGGGGGCAGGCGTCGTGCAGGATGGCGCGCACGTCCTCGGGCAGCCCCCCGTGCCCCGCGGCCGAGGCAGTGATCGCCTGCGCGACGTCCCGCACCTTCCGGTGGGTGTGGCTGGAGATGTGCGACAGGAGGTCGAACGCGGTCTGCTCGGCGCAGCCGGTGAGGAGCATGAGGATGCCCTTGGCCTGCTCGATGACCGCCCGGCTGATCATGGCCGTCCGCAGCTGCTCGACCTCGTCCCGGAGGGCGTCGGTCCCGGCCGGGTCGGGCACCGGGGAGCGGGCGCCGGAGAGGTCCACGCAGAGCCCCTCGACCGCCCGCACGCCCCCCGCCCCGTCGCCCACGGGCTCGCCGACCAGCAGCACCGGGCGCGCGGGCCGGTCCGGGTGGTGCACGTGCGTCTCGACGGCGAACGGCTGCCCGGTGCCGCAGGTGGAGAGGGCGGCGAGCAGCCGGGCGCCGTCGGCGGGGTGCTGGACGCGCAGCAGCGCCTCGGTCGAGGGCGTGCCGTCCAGGCCGATCATGTCCTGCATCTCGGGGGACCACCACCACGTGCCGGTGTGCCGGTCGAAGCGGTAGCGGCCGACGATCCCCGGCGAGGGGGCAGGGCCGCGGGTGATCGTGCGGCGCGGGTCCTGCCCGCGGCCGTACGAGGAGTGGGCGGCGGGGCGGGAGCGCGGCAGTGACGGAGAGGACATGCTCGACCTCCAGGACGGAGGCTTGCCGGTGACCGGCAGGCCCGAGGTGCCGGTTGCTCGACGCCACGAGCCCCGGCGCCGCGTGGGGCGCCGGACCTCCCGGACACCGAGACCGTACGTGCCCCCGGCGGTGCCCGCCAGCACGGGCTCAGACGACGGTGAGCGGGCGCGGAGGCCCGGCGGCCGCGGTCGTGCGCGCCTCCCGGTCGAGCCGGGCGAGCACGCCGACGGCGGCGCGCAGCCGCTCCGGGGGGAGGGTGAACGGCAGCCGGAGGTGGTCGTCGAAGGCGTGCCCGGTGCCGAACGCGCCGCCCTCGGCGAGCAGCAGCCCGCGTTCCGCAGCGGCCGAGGTCAGCGCGGCCGAGCTCGCCCCCGGGGGGAGGCGGCACCAGACGGCGAGCCCGCCGGTGGGGACCGGGGCCGTCCAGTCGGGCAGCTGCGCGGCGAGCTCGGCCAGCAGGACGGCGCGCCGCTCGCGGAGCAGGGCCCGCCGGTGCTCGAGGATCTCGTCCAGCTGCCGCACCAGCACGGTGGCGGTCAGCTGGTCGAGCACCCCCACCGAGAGCTGGCGGCGGCTCAGCGCCTCGCCCAGCCGGGCAGCGAGGCCTGCTTCGGTGCGCAGCCACCCGATGCGCAGACCACCCCAGACGGCCTTGGACAGACCGCCGACGGTGACCGTGGCCGCGTCCGGGACGCCGGCGGCGAACGGCGGCGCGGTCGGGGCGTCCAGCTCGAGGCCGGTGGACACCTCGTCGACCAGGGTCACCACGCCGTGCTGCCAGAGGGTCGCCGCCAACCGCCGCCGGCCGGTCGCCGAGAGGGCGACGCCGGTGGGGTTCGAGCAGTCGGGCATCAGGTAGGCCAGCCGGGGGCTGCTCTGCCGGGCCGCCAGCTGCGCGGTGCCGACGAGCGCGTCGGGGTCGGCCGGGTCGACCGCGGCCGGGACGCACCGCCCCCCGGCGGCGGCGACCAGCCCCACCGCGCCCGGGTACGTCGGGTGCTCGACGAGCACCCGGTCGCCGGGTTCCAGCAGCGTGTCCAGGGCGAGGGCGGCCGCGTCCCCGACGCCCGCGGTCACCACCACCTGCTCCGCGTCGGTGGGCAGCCCCCGCGAGGTGAACCAGCCGGCCACCGCTGCGCGCAGCTGCGGCAGCCCGCTGGGCGCGTAGCCGTGGGCGGGCAGGTGGGCCGGCAGCTCGCCGAGCGCCTGCTCGTAGGCGGGCAGGAGCTGGGGTGCCGCCTCCGGGGCCGCGTGCGCCAGGTCGATCACGCCAGGGGCGGTGCTCGGCGGGGCCCAGCCGGACCGGACGTCGGGGAGCGCGGTGACGGTGCCCGACCCGTGCCGGGTGCGGGCGAAGCCCTCGTCGCGCAGCACGCGGTAGGCCGAGGCGACCGTCACCCGGCTGACGCCCAGCTCCGTGGCGAGCTCCCGTTCCGCGGGCAGCCGCACGCCAGCGGGGAGGGCGCCGGCGGCGAGCAGGTCCCGGACCCGTCGGGCGAGGCCCGCGTACAGGGGTGCGGGGAGCCCGTCGACCGGGCCGACGAGCGTGGCGAGCTGTCGGGCTCCGGTGGACCGCTCCGAATCAGGTGGCATGCGGCCACCATGCCGGATTGGCCTGCTGGATGCCAGGGCACATGATGCCACTCTTGCCGCATGAACACAGGTGGAACCGTCGCTCTGCTGCTCGTCCTGCTCGGGCTGGGTTACCTGTCGGTGGCCACGCTCCGCGTCACGCTGCGGGGTGGACCCGGCCCGGGTGACCCGCCGGCCAGCCACCTCCGGGCCGACCCGGCCGGCTTCCCGGTGGCTGCCCGGCCGCACGGCGCGGCGCACCGGGCTCGTCAGGGGCGCAGCCGGCGCGCCAGGACCGCCGCGACCGCCGCGGCGGTCCACACCGCGCGGGAGAGCGCCACGGCGCGCGGGACGTCCGCGGTCCCCGGCGGCCGGCCGTCCCCGAGCGCCGGGCGCACCTCGACCCTGTTGCCGTAGACGTTGCGGCCGCCCAGGCGCAGGCCGAGGGCACCGGCGAGCGAGGCCTCGCACCGGCCGGAGTTCGGGCTGGGGTGCGCCGCACCGTCGCGGCGCCAGACCCGCAGCGCACCGGCGGCCGACCCGCCGACGAGAGGGGCGCAACCGACCGTCAGCGCCGCGGTCGCCCGGGCGGGCACCCAGTTGGCGACGTCGTCGGCGCGGGCGGCGGCCCAGCCGAACCTCGCGTACCGCGGCGATCGGTGGCCGACCATCGCGTCGAGGGTGTTGACCGCGCGGTAGCCCAGCAGCCCCGGCAGGCCGGCCACCGCTCCCCAGAACAGCGGGGCGACGGCCGCGTCGGAGGTGTTCTCGGCGACCGACTCCACCGTCGCGCGGGCCAGTTCGACCTCCCCGAGCCCGCTCGGGTCGCGCCCGGCCAGCCCGGGCAGCGTGGCCCGCGCGGTGGGCAGGTCGCCGGCGGCCAGGGCGTGGTGCAGCCGCGCCGCCACCCGCCCGAGCGAGGTGCCGCCCAGGACGGCCCAGGTCGCGGCGGCGGTCACCGCGGTGCGCAGTGCGGGCCGGGAGCGGGTGGCCCGGTCGGCGGCCAGCCCGAGCGCGGTGGTGGCGCCGACCAGCACGGCCCAGTGGGCGGCGCCCGCGGCGCGGGAGTCCCGCCACGTGCGGCGCTCCAGCGCGGCGGCGGCCCGGCCGAAGCCGGCCACCGGGTGGCCCCGCCGCGGATCGGCGAGCGCGAGGTCGGCCAGCGCGCCGAGGGCCAGCCCCAGCGCGGTCGCGGAGTCGGGGCCCGGGCGCACCGCGCCATGGTGCCAAGCCACCGGCAGGCGCCGGGCCGGCGGTGGCGCTCCCTAGGATCGCCGCATGCGCCTGTTCGGCCGTTACGACGGCGTCGCCCGGCCGATCGTCACCTACGGCAGCGACCCGGTCCTGCACCGCCGCTGCACCGAGGTGACCGCCTTCGACGACGCGCTGCGCCGGCTGGTGCTCGACATGTTCGCCAGCATGGAGGCGGCCGACGGCGTCGGGCTGGCCGCCAACCAGATCGGGGTGGACGCCCGGGTCTTCGTCATCGACTGCCCGGACGCCGACGGCGAGGACGTCGTCGGCTACGTCGTCAACCCCGTCCTCACGGTGCTCCGGCCGGTGGGGGACGAGCCGGCGGAGGAGATCACCGAGGAGGGCTGCCTGTCGGTGCCCGGCCCCTACGCCGAGCTCCCGCGCGCCTTCCGGGCCCGGGTCGACGGCGTCGACCTGCAGGGCGACCCGGTGGCGATCGAGGCCACCGGCATGGCCGCCCGCTGCCTGCAGCACGAGGTCGACCACCTCGACGGCACCGTCTACGTCGACCGGCTCCCGGCCGAGCTCCGCGAGCGGCTGCTGGCCGAGGCGGCCGGTCCCGGCGGTGAGCTCCCCGCCTGACCGCGGGACGGAAAACCAGGTGAGCGCGGCGCGGGGATCGCCGATGATCCTCCGTCGGCACCCGCACCACCAGGAGAAGAGGCGCCACCGGTGACACCGCTGTCCGAGACCGAGGTCCGGCGCTCGTTCGTCAACTGCTCACGCGGCGAGGCGAGGACCCTGACCCTGCCCCAGGACTTCGACGAGCTCGACTGGACCCAGCAGGACGTGCTGGGCTGGCGCGACCCGAAGGCGCCGCTGCGGGGGTACCTGGTCGCGCAGCTCGACGACGGGACCGTCGGGATCGCCGTCCGGGCCGCCGAGAGCAGCATGTCCAGCCGGACGGCGGCGATGTGCCTGCTCTGCCAGACGGCGCAGCCCGGTGACGCCGTCTCGCTGTTCACCGCGCGCCGCACCGGTGACGCCGGGCGGAACGGCAACACCGTGGGCACCTACATCTGCGCGGACCTGCGCTGCTCCACACGTGTGCGCACCGAGATTCCGCCGTGGCTGCGGGACCGCGACCCCGAGGAGGTCGTCGCCGAGCGCGCCCACGAGCTGCGGGAGCGCGTGCGGGGGTTTCTGGACTCGGTGCGCCGCCCCTGACGGCCGACGGGTGGGCGGGCCCCCGGTGGGGTAGCCAGCCGCACATGGCGCTCCCGCGGACCCTCGTGCTCGTGCTCGCCGGTGGCAAGGGCAACCGACTGGAGCTGCTCACCGAGCAGCGGGCCAAGCCCGCCGTGCCGTTCGCCGGGGTCTACCGGCTCATCGACTTCCCGTTGTCGAACTGCGAGCACTCGTCGATCGCCGACGTGTGGGTGTCGGTGCAGTACCAGCCGCAGTCGGTGAACGAGCACCTGGGCGGTGGTCGCCCCTGGGACCTGGACCGCACCAACGGCGGCCTCATGATGCTGCCGCCGTTCCAGGGCAGCGAGCGGGGCGGTTTCACCGAGGGCACCGCCGACGGCTTGTGGCGGCAGTCCCAGCTGATCCGGCAGTTCGCGCCCGACGCGCTCGTGGTCGTGAGCTCCGACGCCGTCTACAAGCTGGACTACCGCGAGGTCGTCGACAGCCACCTGGGCTCCGGTGCCGAGGTGACGATGGTGACCACCGAGGTCGAGTCCGACGACGCCTCCCGCTACGGCATCGTCGAGGTCGGGGAGGGGGGCCGGGTGACCGGCTACGCCTACAAGCCCGACGACCCGGCGACGACGACGGCGACCAACGAGGTGTTCGTGTTCTCCCCGGAACCCACGCTGGACCGGCTGGAGGCGCTGAGCCGCGAGGTCGGCGAGGACGGCCTGGAGGACCTCGGGGACCACCTGCTGCCGGCGCAGACGGAGGACGGGCTCGCCCGCGCCTACCGGCTGGACGGCTACTGGCGCGATGTCGGCACCATCGAGTCCTACTGGCGGACGAACCGTGAGTTCCTCGACGAGGACCCGCCGCTGGACCTCGACGACCCGCGCTGGCCCGTGCACACACGGGGCGGGCGGCACAGCGCCGCCCGGGTGCTCGACGACGGGAGGATCGAGAACAGCCTGCTGGCCGGCGGTACCCGGATCTCCGGTGACGTGCGCGGCTCGGCTCTCTCCCCGGGCGTGGTGGTCGAGCGGGGCGCCACCGTCGTCGACTCGGTGCTCCTGCCCGGCGTCCGCGTGCGGGCGGGGGCGACCGTGACCCGTTCGGTGCTCGACGACGGCGTGGACGTGGGGCGGGGCGCGTCGATCGGCGGGGACGGGGACATCACGCTCGTGGGACGGGCGGCGCGGGTCGCCGAGGGCAGCGAGCTCGCCGCAGGGGCCCGCTACCCCGAGCCGGAGGGGTGACCGGCGGGAAGCGGCCGCCGCGCGCGGGCGTTGCAGGCGGCATGACCCAGCCGTTCGAGATCGACCTCCACTCGGAGTTCCTCCGCGCCGACCTCCTGCTGAACATGGGTCAGCCCGATGCGGCCGCGCGCATCCTGCAGCCGGTCGTCGACGCCGAACCGCGCAACGAGGCGGCGCTGGAGCTGCTGGCCCGGGCCTACTACGGCTCGGCGCAGCTGGGGCCGGCCGAGGCGGCGCTCGCCCGCCTGGTGGACCTGTCTCCCAGCAACGGCTGGGCCCGCCGGGCGCTGGCCCGCACGCTGGAGCGGCAGAGCCGGGGTGGCGAGGCCGCGGTGCACCACCGCGTCGCCGACGCCCTGGGCGCCGCCTGACCGGGCGTACCGGCGCGGTCGTCGGGCTCTGCGACCATGGCCGGAGGACCGCGCCGCCCCGTGGCCACGCCCGCGGCGCGCGCCGGCTGCCCGACCCGCCCCGATCCGAGCCCCCGCTCGCCCAGGAGAACCGATGACCCGCCGCACCGCCCCCGGCACCCTTCTCGCCCTGACCGTCGCCCTCGCCCTGACCGCGTGCGGCGGGGAGGACGGGAGCGGCTCGTCGCTCGAGGAGCCGACCTCGGTGGTCGCCGAGGAGGTCACCACCGACATGTCGGAGGCCCCGCAGGTGCCGGCCTCCGACGCGCCCGCGCCGACCGAGCTCGTCGTCGAGGACGTCGTGAGGGGCGGCGGTGAGGAGGCGGTCGAGGGCTCGACCGTCGCGGTGAAGTACGTCGGCGGCTTCTACGAGACCGGTGAGGAGTTCGACTCGTCCTGGAGCCGCGGAGCCGACGAGACGCTGCCGGTCACGCTCGGCGCGGGTCAGGTGATCCCGGGCTTCGAGCAGGGGATCGCAGGCATGCAGGTCGGTGGCCGCCGGGTGATCACCATCCCCAGCGAGCTCGGCTACGGCGACCAGGACCGCGGGCCCATCCCGGGCGGTTCCACGCTGGTCTTCGTGGTCGACCTGGTCGAGGTCAGCGGCTGACGCTCCGCACGGGCAGCTGAGCTGGGGGTCACGGCACGCGGAGCAGGTCGCCGGCCGCCGCTTCCGGGCGGGGGGCGGTGGGCACCCACCCCTGCATGAGCATCCTCGGCAAGCTGATGGGCACGGCGCAGAGCGCGGCGCGGGGCGGGCGCGGTACCGGCCGGGCCGCCGCCGGGCGGGGCATGGGGCGCGCCACGACCGCCCGCAGGGGCACCGGTCGCGGCCGCGCGACCCCCGCCACGACCGGGGGCGTCGGCCGGCTGGTGCAGGGCTTCCTGCGCCGGCGCTGAGCACCCGCGGTGGCCCGGCCGCACGGCCGGGCCACCGTCACTCGCAGATCTCCAGCCGGGTCACCGTGCCGTTGTGGGGGGTGACCGAGGGCATCGCGTCGGGGCCCAGCCCCGCGGCGACGGCCTGCGCGGCGCGGATGGTGTCGCCGTGGGTCACCAGCGCCACCACGTCGGCCGGGGGCTCGGCGCACAGCTGGGTGAGGTAGGCCGCCACCCGAGCGTGCAGTTCGGCCAGGCTCTCGCCGCCCTCGGCGGACCAGTGGGCGTCGGACCAGTCGACGACGTCCCACAGCTCCCTCGACGGCCGCCCTTCCAGCACCCCGTAGCCCTGCTCGCGCAGCGCGGGGGTGGTCGTGAAGGGCAGCCCGGTGGCGCGGGCGCAGTGCTCGGCGGTCTGCACCGCGCGCAGCAGGTCGCTGGAGAGCAGCACACCCGGCCGCAGCCCGGCCAGCTCGGCCGCGGCCGCCTCGGCCTGGGTGTGGCCCAGCGGGGTCAGTGGCACGTGGGCCACCTGGCCCTGCATGCGACCGGCCGCGTTCCACTCGCTCTGCCCGTGGCGCACGAGCAGCAGGGTCAGGGGTCGGGCCATGGCAAGGAGGCAGCGTAGGGCAGGGGTGCGCGGGTCCGTGCGGCGCGCCTCGTACCGTCGTGGGCGTGAGCATCCCCGTCCGTCCCGGCGCGGCACGTCCCGCGGCCGCTCCCGGCACCCCGGACCCCCTGGCCCCGCTGCTCGACCTGCCGGGCGTCCGGGACGCCGCCGACGCGGCGCGGGCGGGCATCGACCGGCTGCTGGGGCACCGCGTGCTGCGCCGCGAGTCCGCCGGGGTGAGCACCGAGTCGGCGCTCCGCGGGGCGCGCGCCTCGGCCGCGCTGGCCGGCGTCGACGTGCCGCTCGCGGAGCTCCGGGCCGGGTCGGTCGCCGACCCGGTGGTCCAGGGCGCGCTGCGGGTCTCGGCAGCGCTGGGCTCGATGGTGGAGACGTGGCCCCGCGCGCCCGGGCAGGTGCTGGCCCGCCTGCACGTGCTGGCCGCCGCCGACCTCGCCGACCGGGCCGACCTCGGCCGGCCCGCCCCGCACGCGGGGCCGCGGCTGGCCGGGCTGTTCTCCCTGGCCGGCGGTGCCACCACCGTCCCCGCCGTGCTCGTCGCGGCGCTGGTGCACGGGGAGCTCGCGGCGCTGACCCCGTTCGGCACCGGCGACGGCGTCGTCGCCCGGGGCGCGGCCCGGCTCACGGGGATCGCCCGCGGCCTGGACCCCAAGGCCGTGTCGGTGCCCGAGGTCGGCTTCGCCGAACTGGGGCGGGAGGCCTACGGCGAGGCGCTGGCCGGCTACGCGGCGGGGTCCCCGGAGGGCGTGGCCGCGTGGCTGGTGCACTGCTGCCGGGCCACCGAGCACGGGGCCCTGGAGGGCCTGGCCATCTGCGAGAGCCTGCTCCGCGGCTGAGATCGGGGGCGTGCGCACCCTCGACGTCCCTGGGCCCGGTCCCGTCAGCCGCATCGGCCTGGGCACCTGGCAGTTCGGGTCCCGCGAGTGGGGTACGGCGACAGCTACGCCGACCGCGCCGCCCGCGACGTCGTGGGCCGGGCGCGCGAGCTCGGCATCACGCTCTTCGACACCGCCGAGGTCTACGGCTTCGGGCGCAGCGAGCGGATCCTCGGCGAGGCGCTGGGGGACGAGCGCGACCGCGTCGTCGTGGCGGGCAAGATCCTCCCGGTCGCGCCCTTCCCGAAGGTGGTCCGGCAGCGCGGGGCCGGCAGCGCCCGCCGGCTGGGCCTGGACCGGATCCCCTCTACCAGGTGCACCAGCCCAACCCGGTGGTACCCGACTCCGTGACGATGCCGGGGCTGCGGGCGCTGCTGGACGAGGGGCGGATCGCGCGGTCGGCGTCTCCAACCACTCCCTGGACCCCTGGCAGGCCGCCGACGCCGCCCTGGGCGCGCCGGTCGTCGCGAACCAGGTGCGGTTCTCGCTGGCGCACGCCGGCCCGCTGGCGGACCTGGTGCCCCTCGCCGAGCGCGAGGACCGGCTGGTCGTCGCGTACAGCCCGCTCGCGCAGGGGCTGCTCTGGGGGAAGTACTCGGCCGACCACCGGCCCGGGGGTGTGCGCGCGGTCGAACCCCTGTTCAACCCCGAGAACCTCCGCCGGGTGGAGCCGCTGCTCGACGTCCTGCGCCCGGTGTCCGACGCGCACGACGCGACCCCCGCGCAGGTCGCGCTCGCCTGGCTCGTCGCGCAGCCGCGCGTGGTGGTCATCCCCGGCGCCTCCGGCGTCGAGCAGCTGGAGTCCGACGCCGCGGCCGACGAGCTCGCGCTGGCCGACGACGAGGTGGCGGCGCTGACCGCGGCCGCGCGGGCGTTCTCCCCGGTGTCCGGCGTGCGGACCCTGGTGGACGGGCTGCGGGAGCGCTTCGGGCGCTGTAGCTCAGGCGCCGCGGCGGCGGCGCCGGCCCGGGGCCGGGCCGTCGGTGGGCAGCAGCCCGGCGCGCACCGCGCGGTGCCGGGCGTACCAGGCCAGGCCCACGACGGCGGCGCCCACACCCATCGCCGCACCGGTGACCACCGGCGCGGGCGGCACCGAGAAGCGGGACCGCATGCTCACCGGCCGCTCGAAGCGCAGCACCGGCCAGCCGTGCTGCAAGGCGGCCTTGCGCAACCCGCGGTCGGGGTTGACCGCGGTGGGGTGGCCGACGACGGACAGCATCGGCAGGTCGGTGACCGAGTCGCTGTAGGCGTAGCAGTCGGCCAGGTCGTAGCCACCCTCGGCGGCCAGCCGGCGGATCGCCTCGGCCTTGTGCTCGCCGTAGGCGTAGAACTCGATCTCGCCGGTGTACCGGCCGTCCTCGGTCACCATGCGGGTGGCGACGACGCGGTCGACGCCCAGCATCTCGCCGATCGGCTCGACCATCTCCGCGCCGCTGCTGGAGACGATGACGATCTCCCGGCCGGCGGCGCGGTGCTCCTCGATGAGGTCGGCTGCTTCGGCGTAGACCAGCGGGTCGACGATCTCGTGCAGCGTCTCCCGGACGATCTCGTGGACCGTGGCGGCGTCCCAGCCGGTCACCATCGCGGTGAGCTGGGTGCGCAGCCGCTCCATCTGCTGGGCGTCGGCGCCGGCGAGGGAGAAGACGAACTGGGCGTACGCCGTCTTCAGCACCGCGCGGCGGTTGATCAACCCGCCGGCGAAGAAGGGGCGGCCGAAGGCGAGGGTGCTGGACTTCGCGATGACCGTCTTGTCGAGGTCGAAGAACGCCGCGGAGCGGGACACGTCAGCCACGGTAGCTGGATCGGCAGGTAGCGGACCCGGGTGGAAGGTGTCCACACCCGTTGGGGTCATCCACAGTTCCACTGCCGTTCTGGTCCCGTCCGCCCCGTGTCCGGTGGGCTCGCCCCGTGCCCCTGCTGACACCCTCCCGGCCCCTGGTGGTGAGCACCGACGAGGAGCTGCTCGACGAGCTGCTCCGGCTGGTCGCGGCCGCGGGTGCGGAGGCGGAGCTGGCCACCGGTGGCCCGGCGCTGCGGCGCGCCCACCGCGAGGCGCCGCTGGTGCTGGTCGGCGCCGAGGCCCTCGCCGCCGGGGTGCTGCGCGCGCTGCCCCGCCGCCCGGGGGTGGTCGTCGTCGCCACCGCCGAGCTGCCCGCGGAGGGGTGGGCGGCCGCCGTCGAGTCCGGTGCCGAACGGGTCGCGGTGCTCCCCGCCGACGAGGGGTGGCTGCTCTCCCGCTGCGCCGCCGCCGTCCGCGCGCCGGCCGAGCAGGGCCGGCTCCTCGCCGTGGGCGGTGCCTGCGGTGGTGCGGGCGCGAGCACGGTGGCCGCGGCGGTCGCCCTCGCCGCCCCCGGCGGCGCCGTGCTGGTCGACGCGGACGCCTGGGGCGGCGGGCTGGACCTGCTGCTCGGGGCGGAGCTCGCCGAGGGGTTGCGCTGGCCCGAGCTGACCGGGTTGCGGGGGGAGGTGGCCGGCGATGCGCTGCTGGCCGCCCTGCCCGGGATCGGCGGGATCCACCTCGTCTCCGCCGACCGCGCGGGCGCGGCGCCGATCCCCGATGCGGCGCTGGCGGCGGTGGTGTCCGCCGGCCGCGGCACCGGGCGGACGGTCGTCGTCGACCTGCCGCGCCCGGGGTGCGAGGGCCCTGGCCGTGGGGCGCAGGAGGTGCTCGCCGACGCCGACCTCGCGGTGCTCGTGGTGCCCGCGCGGCTGCGCGCCGCCACGGCCGCCCGGCAGCTGGTCGCGGCCGCCGGCTCCCCGTGGTCGGCGGCGTCCCTGGTCGTCCGCACCCTGCCCGGCGGGCTGCTGCCCGGTGACGTGGCCGAGGTGGTGGGCCGGCCGGTGTCGGCCGAGCTGCCGCACGACCGGGGAGCCGTCGCCCGGGCCGAGCGCGGCCAGCCGCCGGGTGGGCAGCCGCGGTCGCCCCTGGCCGTCGTCGCCCGGCGGCTGCTCGCCGAGCTGGACGAGGGCGGTGGCCGGTGAGCGAGCCGTCGCTGCTGGACCGCGTGCGGGCGCGGCTCGCCGTCGCCGACGAGGTGCCCTCCCGCGCGGGGGTGGTGGCCCTGGTGCGCGCCGAGGCCGGGGGGCTCCTGGGTGACCGCGACGTCCTGCTCGCCGCGCGTGACGCCGAGGATGAGCTGGCCGGGGCCGGGCCGCTGGAGCCGCTGCTGCGGCTGCCCGGGGTCACCGACGTCCTGGTCAACGGGCCCGGCGAGGTGTGGCTGGACCGCGGGGCCGGGCTGGAACGGGCCGCCGGTGTCGGCTTCCCCGACGACGACGCGGTGCGCCGGCTGGCGGTGCGCCTGGCCGCCTCGGCCGGCCGCCGCCTCGACGACGCCGCGCCGTGGGTCGACGTCGGCCTCCCCGGCGGCACCCGGCTGCACGCCGTGCTGCCGCCGGTCTCCGCCGGTGCCACCTGCCTCTCCCTGCGGGTGCTGCGCCGGTGCGCGCAGGCGCTGGCCGACCTGGAGGCGCGCGGGGCGCTGCCCGGTGAGAGCGGGGCGCTGGTGCGCGCCGTGGTGGCGCGGCGGGCGGCCTTCCTCGTCACCGGCGGGACGGGCTCGGGCAAGACCACCCTGCTGTCGGCCTTGCTGGGTGAGGTCGACCCGGCCGAGAGGCTGGTGCTCTGCGAGGACGCCGCGGAGCTGACGCCGCCGCACCCGCACGTGGTGCGGCTGCTCACCCGTCCGCCCAACGTCGAGGGCGCCGGCGCGGTCGGCCTGCGCGACCTGGTTCGGCAGGCCCTGCGGATGCGGCCCGACCGGCTGGTGGTCGGGGAGGTGCGGGGGCCGGAGGTGGTCGACCTGCTCGCCGCGCTGAACACCGGCCACGACGGCGGCTGCGGCACCCTGCACGCCAACCGGGCCGCCGAGGTGCCGGCGCGGCTCGAGGCGCTGGGCGTGGCCGCCGGGCTGGGCCGTGCCGCGGTGCACAGCCAGACCGCGGCCGCCCTGCACGTGGTGCTGCACCTCCGGCGGACGCCAGCCGGCCGGCAGGTGGCCGAGATCGGGCTGCTCCGGCGGCAGGGGGAGCTCGTGGTCGTGGAGCCCGGCTGGCGGGCCGACGGCGGGCCGTGCCCGGCCGGCGACGCGCTCCGGCGGCTGCTGGCCGGCCCGTGACCGCGGCGCTGCTGGCCGCGGTCGGTGCGGTGCTGCTCTGGCCCGACGCGCGGACGGTCGCCCGCCACCGGCTGCTGCGCCCCGGCCGGGTCGCCGGTGCCCGCGTCCGGGAGCAGGTACCGCTGCCGCTCCTCGCCGCGGTCGCCGCGGGCGGCGCGGGTGCGTCGCTGGCCACGCCGCTCGTGGCGGTGCTGGCCGCCGGCTGCGCGGGTCTGGCGGCGCGCGCCCGGCAGGCCGGCCGTCGGGCGGCGGACGACGTCACCCGCCAGGCGGTGCTGGCCGACACGCTGGGCGCGGTCGCGGCCGAGCTCCGCGCCGGCCGGACGCTGGCGGAGGCGGTGCGTACGGCCGCGGCCGACTGCCCCGATCCGGCGTGCGGCGCCGCGCTGGTGCGCGCCGCCCGCGCCCCGGTGCCCGAGGTGGCCGGCAGGCCCGTCGGCGACGACGGGACGCCGGCCGCGCTCGCCCGGCTGTCCGCCGCGGTCGCGCTCGGCACCCGCACCGGCTGCTCCCTGGCCGCGGTGGTCACCGCGGTCGAGGACGACCTCCGGGCCCGGCTCCGGCGGCGCCGCGAGCTGCTGGTGGCCACCGCCGGGCCCCGGGCCAGCGTCCGGCTGCTGGCCGGCCTCCCGGTGCTGGGGCTCGCGATGGGCAGCGGCGTCGGCGCCGACCCCTGGCACGTGCTCACCCGCACCGCTACCGGGCAGGGGCTGCTGGTCGCCGGGGTGCTGCTCGAGGTGGCCGGCGTCGCGTGGACAGCCCGCCTCGTGCGCCGGATCGCGCGGTGACCGCCGTGCTGCCGGTGCTGCTGCTGGCCGCGGCGGTGGCGCTGTGGGCACCCGGGGCGGCCGTGGCCGGGGAGCGGGTGCGCCGGGTGACCAGGGGCGGGGCACCGCGCGCGGGCCCCGGGGACGCGCCGGCCGCGAGGGCCTCCCGGCGGTGGCTCCTCGCCGGGGCGGCCGGCCTCGCGGCGGGGCTCCTGCTCGGGGGCGGGGTCGGCGCGTGCGCCGCCGTCGTCGTCACCGGCGCCGGGGAGCGGCTGCTGCGGGCCGCGACGCCCGACCGGGACGCGGAGGAGCGGGCGGCCCTCCTGCGGGAGCTGCCCGTGGCCTGCGAGCTGCTCGCGGCCTGCCTCGGGGCGGGGCTGCCCCTCGCGGGCGCGCTGGCCGCCGTGGCCGGGGCGGTGCCCGGTCCGCTGGGCCGGCGGCTGCGGGGCGTGGCGGCGCTGCACCGCATGGGTGCCGCGCCGCGGCGGGCGTGGGCCGGCCAGCCGGCCGAGCTCGGCGGCCTGGCGCGCGTGCTGGTGCGCGCGGGGGAGTCAGGCGCCGCCGCGGTGCCGGCGCTGCACGCCCTGGCCGGGGAGCTCAGGTCGACGGCGCAGGCGCAGGGGCAGGCGGCGGTGCAGCGGGCCGGCGTGCGGGTGCTGGCCCCGCTCGGCCTCTGCTTCCTGCCCGCGTTCGTCTGCCTGGGCGTGGCGCCGCTCGTCCTCGGCATCGCCGGTGACGTCTTCGGCTGAGCGTCCACAGCCGCCGGCTCCCTCCACAGATCGCCCGCACGCACGGACCCCGGCCTGCCCGGACGCGAGGCTCGCAGCACCGCCCCGCCGGGGCCCGACCGAGAGGACCGCCATGACCGCCGACCTGCCCGCTCCGGGTACCGACGCCCACCCCGACGCCACCCCTGACCCCGGGCGCCGGCCGGGTGACCTGACCCGCCCGGGTCGCCTGGCGCGCCTGCGGAGCCGGGCGGAGGCCGGGATGAGCACCGCCGAGTACGCCGTCGGCACCGTGGCCGCCTGCGCCTTCGCCGCCGTGCTGTACCGGGTCGTCTCCGGCGACTCCGTCGTCACCGGCCTCACCGACCTGGTCGAGGCGGCGCTGGCCACCCTCTCCTGAGCGTGCGGCACCGAGCGGTCCGGCGAGGGGAGGCCGGGATGGTGACGGCCGAGACGGCGGTGGTGCTGCCCGTCCTGCTCCTCGTGCTGGCCGGTGCCGTCGCCGTCCTCACCGTGGTGGGGGCCCAGCTGCGCTGCGTCGACGCCGCCCGGGAGGGCGCGCGGGCGGCGGCGCGCGGGGAGGACGCCGCGGTCGTGGCGGAGTGGGCCGGCCTGGCCGCGCCGTCCGGGGCCCGCACCGGGCTCACCGGCGTCGGCGACGAGGTCCGGGTCACGGTGACGGCCGAGGTGCGGCCGCTGGGGCCGCTGCCCTGGCGGGTCACGGTGGCGGCGGAGGCCGTCGCATGGCGCGAGCCCGCGGCGGGGTTCGCCCGGTGAGCGGCGAGCGCGGCTCGGCGACGGTGTGGGTGGCTGTGCTCGCCGCCGTCCTGGCCTCGGTGACCGCCGGCGCGGTGCTGGTCGGGATGGCGACGGTGGCCCGCCACCGCGCCACGGCGGCGGCGGACCTCGCCGCCCTGGCCGCCGCCGGGCAGGCGGTGCGCGGTGATCCGGCGCCGTGCGCCGCGGCGGCCGAGGTGGCCGACGCCAACGGTGCCGAGCTGGTCGGCTGCCGGGGCGGCCCGGGGGCGGTCGTCGCGGTCGAGGTCCGCGTCGCCCTGCGGCTGGGCCGGCTGGGGGTCCACGACGCCGCCGGCCGGGCTCGGGCCGGCCCGGTGCCCGCGGGGTCAGAAGACGAGGTCCTCCTCGGCCGGCCGGTGCGGCTCGCCGGAGGGCGCGCCGGCGGCGGGCGCCGCCGGCGGGGCGTCCTCGGCACCGGGGTCGTCGTCGTCGAGGTCGTCCCCGGCGCCACGCTCGTCCGCCGCGGCCAGCTCGTCGAGCACGACGTCGAGCACCCGCACCGCACCGGCCTTGTCGAGCGGGTCGTTGCCGTTGCCGCACTTGGGCGACTGCACGCAGGACGGGCAGCCGGCGTCGCACTCGCAGCTGGCCACGGTCGCCCGGGTGGCCTGCAGCCACCGGCGCAGCGCCCCGTACCCGCGCTCGGCGAAGCCCGCGCCGCCCGGGTGCCCGTCGTAGACGAAGACCGCCGCGGTGCCGGTGTCGGGGTGCACCGCCGTCGACAGCCCCCCGAGGTCCCACCGGTCGCACGTCGCGAGCAGCGGGAGGATGCCGATCGCCGCGTGCTCGGCGGCGTGCAGCGAGCCGGGCAGCGCCGCGTCGTCCACGTCGGCCCGCTCGACGGCCCGGTGGTCCAGGGTCAGCCACACCGCCTTGGTGCGCAGCTGGCGTGGCGGCAGGTCCAGCGGGAACTCCGCCAGGACCTCGCCGGTGCCCAGCCGGCGCCGCTGGTAGGCCACCACCTGGTTGGTCACGTCGACCACGCCGGTGTGCGCGGTCACCGCGCCCAGCGGGCGCGTCCGCTCGATCGAGACGATCGACAGGTCGGTGACGTCGCGGGCCACGGTGGTCCAGTCGGGGCTCTCCGGGTGGACCACCGCGCAGGCGTCGTCGAGGTCGAACTCGTCGACGACGAAGGTGTCGCCGCGGTGCACGTAGAGCGCCCCCTCGTGCACCGTCGAGTGCGCGGCCCCGCCGTCGACGGTGCCCAGCAGCCGCCCGGTGCCCGCCTCGATGATCGCCACCGGCTCGTCGCCGCTGCCGCGGATGTCCACGTCAGGGCGGCCGCGCCCGGCCCAGTACCAGCCGGTGGGGCGCCGGCGCAGCTGCCCGGCGGCCACCAGCTCCTCGAGCTGGGCCTCGGCCACCGGGCCACCGAAGTCGGCCAGGTCGGCGGGCACCAGCGGCAGTTCGGCTGCGGCGCAACACAGCTGCGGGCCGAGCACGTAAGGGTTGGCCGGATCGGTCACGGTCGCCTCGACCGGCCGGCCGAACACCGCCCGCGGGTGGTGGGCCAGGTAGTGGTCCAGCGGGTCGTCGCGGGCCACGAAGACGACCAGCGACTCCCGCTGCGCCCGCCCGGCGCGGCCGGCCTGCTGCCAGAGCGAGGCCAGCGTGCCCGGGTAGCCGGCCAGGACGACGGCGTCGAGCCCGGCGATGTCGATGCCGAGCTCGAGGGCGTTGGTGGTCGCCACACCGAGCAGGTCACCGGCCGACAACGCCCGCTCCAGCTCCCGGCGCTCCTCGGGCAGGTAGCCGCCGCGGTAGGAGTCCACCCGGGCCACCAGGTCGGGGCGGCCCCGGTCGTGCAGCAGCCGGCGGGCCTGCTCGGCCACCGACTCCGCGCTCCGGCGGGACCGGACGAACGCCAGCGTGCGGGCGCCGCGCTCGACCAGGTCGGCGAGCAGCCCGGCGGCGTCGGCGGCGGCCGAGCGGCGCAGTGGAGCCCCGTGCTCGCCGGTCCGCTCGGTCAGCGGCGGTTCCCACAGCGCGAAGGTGGCGCCCGGGCGCGGCGAGCCGTCCTCGGTGACGGCCAGCACCTCCTCGCCGACGAGCCGGGTGGCGGCGGCGGCCGGGTCGGCGACGGTGGCCGAGGCCAGCACGAACACCGGTTCCGCGCCGTAGCGCCGGCAGATGCGCCGCAGCCGCCGCAGCACGTGGCCCACGTGCGACCCGAAGACGCCGCGGTAGGCGTGGCACTCGTCGACGACCACGTAGGCGACCCTGCGCAGCGTGCTCGACCAGCGCTGGTGGGCCGGCAGGATCCCGCGGTGCAGCATGTCGGGGTTGGTGACGATCCAGCGCGAGTGCCGGCGGACCCAGTCCCGCTCCTCGGCCGGGGTGTCGCCGTCGTAGGCGGCGGGCCGCACCGACGGGTCGGCGAGCTCGGCCACCGAGGCCAGCTGGTCGCGGGCCAGCGCCTTGGTGGGTGCGAGGTACAGGACGCAGGCGCGCGGGTCCTCGGCCAGCCGGGTGAGGGCCGGCAGCTGGTAGGCCAGCGACTTCCCCGAGGCGGTGCCGGTCGCGACGACGACGTGCCGGCCGTCGCGGGCGGCCTGCGCCGCAGCCACCTGGTGCTGCCACGGGGCGCGCACGCCGCGGGCGACCAGCCGGTCGCGCAGGCCGGGCTCGACCCACTCCGGCCAGCCGGCGGTGCGGCTCTCGCGCACCGGCAGGTGGTGCACGTGCGTGACCGGCTGCTCGTCCTCGGCCGTGCCGGCGAGCAGGGCGGTCAGGAGGTCCCCGCCGCCCGGCACCTGCCCGGTCGGCGCCGCGCCGCCCCTGGACCGGTCGTCCGTGCCGGGAGGGGGAGCCGACCGGACCGGGTGGAGCGTGGTCACGGGGTCCACTGTCACACCCGCGCGCAACCCGCCGCCGCCCGTCGCCGCCCACGGAGCGCACCGGGAGCGAAGAGGGTCGCAGAACGTGTGATCTGTCTTACACTTCGCCGCGTTCGTGTCCCGGCGGGTCCCTCCGGTTCGCGGACGCCGATCTCCGCCCGGGCCGGGGAGCACGGCGCCACCCGGGCGGCCGCCGACGCCTGGAGGACCCATGTCCGACGGTTCGCTGTCCGGTGGGGAGACGGCGCTCGTCGCCGTCGTCCTCGTCATCTCCCTGGCCGCCCTCGGCTTCGCCGCCTACCTGGTCCGCGCGGTGCTCGCCGCCGACCAGGGCACGGAGAAGATGCGCGAGATCGCACGGGCGGTGCAGGAGGGGGCGGCTGCCTACCTGCGCCGGCAGTTCCGCACGCTCGCGGTCTTCGCCGTCGTCGTCTTCGCAGTGCTGCTGGTCCTCCCGGTGGCCGAGGGCGGGCTGGGCACGCGGCTGGGCCGGGCGGTGTTCTTCCTCGTCGGCGCGCTGTTCTCGGCGCTGGTGGGCTTCATCGGGATGACGCTGGCCACCCGCGGCAACGTCCGGATGGCCGCGGCGGCACAGGGCGGCGGCTACCGCCCCGCCTTCCGCATCGCGTACCGCACCGGTGGCGTGTGCGGGATGATCACCATCGGGTTGGGCCTCTTCGGCGCCGCCCTGGTGCTCCTGCTGTTCGACGACACCGCGCCGGTCGTCCTCGAGGGCTTCGGCTTCGGCGGTGCGCTGCTGGCGATGTTCATGCGCGTCGGCGGCGGCATCTTCACCAAGGCCGCCGACGTCGGCGCCGACCTGGTCGGGAAGGTGGAGGCCGGCATCCCGGAGGACGACCCGCGGAACGCCGCGACCATCGCCGACAACGTGGGGGACAACGTCGGCGACTGCGCCGGCATGGCCGCCGACCTCTTCGAGTCCTACGCGGTCACGCTCGTCGCGGCGCTGATCCTCGGTCAGGTCTTCTTCGGCTCGATCGGCATGGTCTTCCCGCTGGTGGTCGCCGCCATCGGCGTCATCGCCTCGGTGGTGGGCGTCCTGGCCACCAACCCCGGCAAGGCCGACCGCAACGGCCTGGCCCCGATCAACCGCGGCTTCTTCGTCTCCGCCGCGGTGTCGCTGCTCCTGGTCGCCGTCGCCTCGTTCACCCTGCTCCCGGGCACCGGCGCGGGCGTCGACCTGCCGGTCAGCCCGCAGGTGCTCGGCTTCGTCGCGGTGCTCGTCGGCGTCGTCCTGGCCGCGGCCATCCAGCAGCTCACCGGCTACTTCACCGAGACCAGCCGCAAGCCGGTCCGGGACGTCGGCCGGAGCTCGCTGACCGGGCCGGCCACCGTGGTCCTGTCCGGTATCTCCCTGGGGCTCGAGTCGGCGGTGTACGCGGCGCTGCTCATCGGCGGGGCGGTCTACGGCGCCTTCCTGGTCGGGGGAGGGGCGGCCCTCTACGCCGTCGCGCTCGCCGGGTGCGGACTGCTCACCACAGCCGGCGTCATCGTCTCCATGGACACCTTCGGCCCGGTCAGCGACAACGCCCAGGGCATCGCCGAGATGTCGGGCGACATCGACGACGAGGGCGCCCGCGTGCTCACCGACCTCGACGCCATCGGGAACACCACCAAGGCGATCACCAAGGGGATCGCCATCGCCACCGCGGTCCTCGCGGCCACGGCGCTCTTCGGCTCCTACAACGCCCAGGTCGCCGTCGCCCTGGAGGAGGCCGGCGCCACGCTCGGCGACGCCTTCAGCCTGGTGAACCCGAACAACGTCGTCGGCGCGGTGCTGGGCGCCGCGGTGGTCTTCTTCTTCTCCGGGCTGGCCATCAGCGCCGTCTCCCGCGCGGCCGGACGCGTCGTCTTCGAGGTGCGCGAGCAGTTCCGCACCCACCCGGGGATCATGACCTTCGCCGAGCGACCCGACTACGGCGCCGTCGTGGACATCTGCACCAAGGACTCGCTGCGCGAGCTGGCCACGCCGGGCCTGCTGGCCGTGCTGGCACCGGTCGCCGTGGGCTTCGGCCTGGGCATCGGGCCGCTGGCCGCCTACCTCGTGGGCGCGATCGCTGCCGGCACCCTCATGGCGGTGTTCCTCTCCAACAGCGGCGGGGCGTGGGACAACGCCAAGAAGATGGTGGAGGACGGCAGCTACGGCGGGAAGGGCAGCGAGGCCCATGCGGCCACCGTCATCGGCGACACCGTCGGCGACCCGTTCAAGGACACCGCCGGGCCCGCGATCAACCCGCTGATCAAGGTGATGAACCTCGTGGCGCTGCTCATCGCCCCCGCCGTGGTCGCCCTGTCGGTGGGGGAGGACGCCAACACCCCGGTGCGGGTCGCGATCGCGCTCGGCGCCGTGGCCGTGGTCGTCGCCGCGGTCGTCGTCTCCAAGCGCCGCTCGATTGTCGTCGGCGGGGCCGCGGCGACCCCGGCGGGCTCGGAGCTCACCACCAGCGCCCCCTGAGCCCGACCCCTTCGCGGTACGCCGTCTTCCACCTGCGGGAACACGGTCGCAGGATCCACGTTGGTCGGGGTGGCGGCACGCCCACGGGGAGGTTGCGCCCGGCGCACCGTCACCGGAGTGGCTTACCGTGGCCCGCCGAGGGGCGTCCCGCGGTGGCGCCCGCACCGGTCCCGGACCCCCGGGGCCGGTGCAGCCGGGCCGCCGGCCCGGACCGGCACGCCGCACCCGCATGACCTCAGCACCACCGACAGGAGTCCCGTGCCCACGAAGACCACGCAGCCCGGCACCGAGAACGAGCCCACGACGGACGGCGCGGCGAAGACGCCCTCCCGCCGGGGCTCGGCCGCGCCCGGCGGCCGGCCGCTGGTCATCGTCGAGTCGCCGACCAAGGCCAACAAGATCGCCGGCTACCTGGGCAACGGCTACGTCGTCGAGGCGAGCGTCGGCCACATCCGCGACCTGCCGCGCAACGCCGCCGACGTGCCGGCCGAGCACAAGGGCGCGGCCTGGGCGCGGCTCGGTGTCGACGTCGACAACTCCTTCGAGCCGCTCTACGTCGTGAGCCCCGACCGCAAGCAGCAGGTGACCCGGCTCAAGCAGCTGGTCAAGAACGCGAGCGAGATCTACCTCGCGACAGACGAGGACCGCGAGGGCGAGGCCATCGCGTGGCACCTCATCGACACGCTGAAGCCGCGCGTCCCGGTGCGCCGGATGGTGTTCCACGAGATCACCCCCGAGGCGATCGCCCGCGCCGTGGCCAACCCGCGCGACCTGGACACCCACCTGGTCGACGCCCAGGAGACCCGCCGCATCCTCGACCGGCTCTACGGCTACGAGGTGAGCCCGGTCCTCTGGAAGAAGGTGCTGCCCAAGCTCTCGGCCGGCCGCGTCCAGTCGGTCGCGACCCGCATCGTGGTCGAGCGGGAGCGCGAGCGCATGGCCTTCACCGCGGCCGACTACTGGTCGCTGGAGGGCACCTTCGCCGTCGCCGGCCGGCGCGCCGGGGCCGACGCCGGTGAGCCCACCACCGTCCGCGCCAAGCTGGTCAGCGTCGACGACAGCCGCGTGGCCACCGGCCGGGACTTCGACCCCGCCACCGGCCGGGTCACCGGCGACGTCGTGCACCTCGACGAGGCCGGCGCCCGTGGCCTGGCCGCCCGGCTCGAGGGCCGCCAGGTCACCGTCAGCCGGGTCGACGAGAAGCCCTACCGCCGTCGCCCGTACGCGCCGTTCACCACCTCGACGCTGCAGATGGAGGCCGGCCGCAAGCTCGGCTGGTCGTCGGCGCAGACCATGCGGGTGGCGCAGCGGCTGTACGAGAACGGCCACATCACCTACATGCGCACCGACTCGACGAACCTGTCGCAGGAGGCGATCGACGCCGCCCGCCAGCAGGCCCGCGAGCTCTACGGCGATGCCTACGTGCCGGCCGAGGCCCGCCGGTACGCGAAGAAGTCCAAGGGCGCCCAGGAGGCGCACGAGGCGATCCGCCCGGCCGGTGACAGCTTCCGGACCCCCGGCCAGCTGGCCGCGGGGCTGGCGCGTGACGAGTTCCGGCTCTACGAGCTCATCTGGCAGCGGACGGTCGCCTCGCAGATGAGCGACGCGGTCGGGCAGACCGTCAGCGTCCGCCTCGCCGGGCGCAGCGCCACCGACGAGGCGGTCGAGTTCACCGCCAGCGGCCGCACGATCACCTTCCCCGGCTTCCTGCGGGCCTATGTCGAGTCCCGCGACGAGGGTGCGCAGAAGGACGGCGAGGACGACCACGGCAGCGACGACGCCGAGCGCCGGCTGCCCCGCCTGGAGCGCGGTCAGCAGCTCGACACCCAGGCGCTGGACGCCAAGGGGCACACCACCCAGCCACCGTCCCGCTACACCGAGCCGAGCCTGGTGGCCCGGCTCGAGGAGCTGGGCATCGGCCGGCCCTCCACCTTCGCCTCGATCATGCAGACGATCCAGGACCGCGGGTACGTGTGGAAGAAGGGCAACGCGCTGGTGCCCTCCTTCATCGCGTTCGCCGTCACGAACCTGCTCGAGCAGCACTTCGCGCAGCTCGTCGACTACGACTTCACCGCGTCGCTGGAGTCGGAGCTCGACGAGATCGCCGGCGGCAACCTGGGGCGGGTGGACTGGCTGACCGAGTTCTACTTCGGCGGCGAGGGCCGGCACGCCGGCGCCATCGCGCAGTCCGGCGGCCTCAAGCAGGTCATCGGCCAGCGGCTGGAGGAGATCGACGCCCGCGGCGTCAACTCGATCCCGCTGCGCGCCACCGACCCCGACGGGCGCCCGGTCGTCGTCCGGGTCGGCCGCTACGGCCCTTACCTGCAGGCCGGCGGTGAGGACGGGGCCCGGGTCAGCATCCCCGAGGACCTCGCGCCCGACGAGCTGACGACGGAGAAGGTCCGCGAACTGCTGGAGGCGCCGTCGGGCGACCGTGAGCTCGGCACCGACCCGGAGTCCGGGCACCCGGTGGTGGTGAAGGCCGGCCGCTACGGCCCCTACGTCACCACCGTCGTCCCCGAGGGCAGCAAGGAGTCCCCGCGCACGGCGAGCCTCTTCTCCTCCATGTCGCCGGAGACGGTGACGATCGAGGACGCGCTCAAGCTGCTCACCCTGCCGCGCACCGTGGGCACCGCGCCCGACGGCGAGGAGATCCAGGCGCTCAACGGCCGCTACGGCCCGTACCTGAAGAAGGGCACCGACTCGCGCTCGCTCGACAGCGAGGAGAAGCTCTTCACCACCACGCTCGAGGAGGCGCTGGCGATCTTCGCCCAGCCCAAGCAGCGCGGCCGGGCGGCAGCCAAGGCCCCGCTCAAGGAGCTCGGGCCCGACCCGGTCACCCAGGGCGTGGTCACCGTGCGGGAGGGGCGCTTCGGCCCCTACGTGACCGACGGCGAGACGAACGCCAGCCTGCGCAAGGGCGACGACGTCGAGTCGATCACCATCGAGCGCGCCGCCGAACTCCTGGCCGACCGCCGTGCCCGCGGCCCGGCGACCAAGAAGAAGGCCGCCAAGAAGACCACCGCGAAGAAGACCGCGGCCAAGAGAACCACCGCCAAGAAGGCGACGGCGAAGAAGACGACGGCGAAGAAGACGACGGCCAAGCAGGCCGCGGACCCGATCTCGGCGGGCTGATCCCGTGACCACCCCCGACCCGGACGCGCTGCAGGCCCGGGCGCGTTCGTTCGGGGGAGTCGCGGGCAGCTACGCGGCGCTGCGCCCGACCTACCCGGCGGACGCGGTGGAGTTCCTCCTCGGCCGTGGGCGGGAGCTGGACGTGCTCGACCTCGGCGCGGGCACCGGGCTGCTCACCGAGGTGGTGCTCGGCCTCGGTCACCGCGTCCGCGCGGTGGACCCGTCGCCGGAGATGCTGGCCGAGCTCGCCGTCCGCCTGCCCGCCGTCGCGACGGCGGTGGGCACCGCCGAGCAGGTCCCCGCGGAGGACGCCTCGGCCGACGCCGTCGTGGCGGGCCAGGCCGCGCACTGGTTCGACCCTGCCCCGGCCGCCCGCGAGCTGCGCCGGGTGCTCCGCCCCGGCGGGCTGGTCGGCCTGGTCTGGAACACCCGCGACGATCGCGTTCCCTGGGTCGCCGCGCTGGGGGAGCTCATCTCCGACGAAGCGCGCGGGCACGAAGCCGACCGGGCCGTCGTCGACCGGTTCGCCGCCGAGCTCGGAGCCGACGTCGAGGTCGTCGAGTCGGCCGTCGTGCAGCGCGTGGGCCCCGAGGACGTCGTCGCCGGGATCGCCACCCGCAGCTACGTCGCGGTGATGGACGACATGCGTCGCGAGGAGTTCCTCGCCGGGGTCCGGGAGCTGCTGGCCGGGCACCCCGGCACCCGCGGTCGGGCGGAGCTCGAGCTGCCCTACCGGACGCACGCCTACCGGCTCACCCCGCGCTGAGGTCGCCCGCCCGCCGGTGTGCGCGGACGAACACTCCTCCTCGGCGCGCGATCTGCGCGACCGCGCGCTGCCCACGCCCTCGACGGGCGGGTGCCGACGGTGAACACCCGGCGGAAGGGCAGCAGCGTGGTGCCGTCGAGGCGTGGCGGGTGGGCGGTGCGCAGGGCGGCGGCGTAGGCATCGGTCAACGCGGTCGCGGCCTCGGCGGTCCGGTCGGCCCGCTCCGGGCACCGGCACAGGTCGACGAGCAGCGGGTGGATGGGGGCGCGGAAGTTGCCCGGCACCTGCACCGCCGGCCACCCGCCCGGGGGCAGCGCCGTGGCCGAGCGCGCCACCAGCTCCGGGTGCCCGGGCACCTGGTGCAGGACGGCGCTGCTGACGACGACGCCCACCGGGCCGGGCGGGACCCAGTCCTGCACCTGGCCGAGCCGGAACTCCACCCGCGCCGGTGGGGGGCCTCGTCGCCCACGCGTGGGAGCAGCTCGACGCAGGGCCGTGCGCGTTCCCCGGCGAAGCGGAGGTGGGTGCCGGGGCGCCACCCGCCGGCCGGCCCGCCCGCTGGAGCTCCGGTAGCCGTCACTGCCCGCCACCCTGTGCACGGGGTGAACGGTGGGGGAACCGCGGGGATCCGGATGATCCCCCGGGCGGCGAAGGGCCGGAAACGTCACGGTCGACCGGTACCGTTGCCCCGCCGGGGCCCGCTCCGCTCCGGTGCCCTCCGACCTTGGGAGCCCGCGATTCCGGCCGAGCCGACGCCCCCGGTACCCCCGTCCGACGGGGTTGCCGGTGCTGTCCCGGGCGACGGCCTGCCGCCCGCCGGCACACCGGTACCCCCGTCCGCGGGCCCGCCGCTGACCGACGTGGGGCAGGACGGGCCGCCCTCGGGGGCGGCCGCCGCGGGCGCTGACGGCTCCGGCGCGGTGGGCGCGGCGGCGAAGATCCGTGCGGTCCTGCGGGTGCCCGACTTCCGCAAGCTCTGGCTGTCGATGTCGCTGTCCAGCTTCGGCGACTGGCTGGGCCTGCTCGCCATCACCGCGACCGCCACCACGCTGGTGGAAGGCTTCGCCGCGGCCAACTTCGCCCTCGGCGGCGTGCTGCTGTTCCGGCTGCTGCCGGCGATCGTGCTGGGACCGCTGGCCGGGGCCTTCGCCGACCGGTTCGACCGGCGCAAGACGATGGTGGTCACCGACGTCATGCGCTTCGCGCTGTTCGCGTCGATCCCGCTCGTCGACAACCTCATCTGGCTGTTCATCGCCCAGTTCCTCATCGAGGCGATCAGCCTGTTCTGGATCCCGGCGAAGGACGCCGCCGTCCCGAACATGCTGCGCAAGGACCAGCTGGAGCCGGCCAACCAGCTCTCGCTGGTGACCACCTACGGGCTGACGCCGGTGCTGGCCGCCATCGTCTTCGCGGTCCTGAACAGCACCGGTGGCGGGCTCGGGGAACTCGTCCCGGGCGTGGACGAGGTCGACCTGGCCCTCTTCGTCAACGCCCTCACGTTCCTGGTCGCCGCGGTCGTGATCTGGAACCTGCCGTCGATCAGCGGCCGCCGGGCCGAGGGTGCGGTCGTCGCCCAGCAGGAGAGCTTCTTCGGCTCCCTGGTGAAGGGGTTCTCCTTCGCCGGCCACACCGCGCTGGTCCGGGGCCTGGTCGTGGGCATCACCGGCGCCTTCGTCGCCGCCGGTGCGATCATCGCGACCGGGCAGGCCTACGCCAACGCGCTGGGTGGTGGGGAGGCGGCGTACGGGCTGCTCTTCGGTGCCGTCTTCATCGGCCTGGGGCTCGGCATCGGGCTCGGTCCCAGCGTGGCCCGCGACCTCGCCCGCGAGCGCATCTTCGGGGTGGCGATCGTCGGCGCAGGCATCATGGTGCTGCTGCTGTCCTGGTCGCCCGCGCTGTGGATCTCGCTGCTGCTTGTGGTCCTCATGGGCTTCTTCGCCGGCATCGCCTACCTGGCCGGGTTCACCCTCATCGGCACCGAGGTGGAGGACTCGATCCGGGGCCGCACCTTCGCGATCGTCCAGTCCCTGGTGCGCGCGGCGCTGATCCTGTCCCTCGGCGTGGTGCCGTTCGGGGTGGGGCTCATCGGGCGGCACTCGCTCGACCTCGGCCTGTTCACGGTGCCGCTCTCCGGGGAGCGGGTCATGCTGTTCGCCGCCGGGCTGCTGGCCGTCGGCGTCGGGCTGGTCGCCTACCGGCAGATGGACGACGGCCGGCCGGTGCCGCTGCTGGCCGACGTCGTCACCGCGCTGCGCCGCGACACCACGGCCCGGCGCCGCCTGGCCGGTGGCGGGGTGCTCATCGCGTTCGAGGGCGGCGAGGGCGCCGGCAAGTCCACCCAGGTGCGCCGGCTGCAGGAGTGGCTCGCCGACGAGGGGCTGACCGCCCGCGCCTCCTTCGAGCCCGGCGCCACCCCGCCGGGGGCCGGGATCCGCTCGATCGTGCTCGACCGCGCCCAGGTGGGCATCGCTCCCCGCGCCGAGGCGCTGCTCTACGCCGCCGATCGCGCCCAGCACGTGCACGAGGTGCTGCGGCCCGCGCTCGACGCTGGCGAGGTCGTGATCACCGACCGGTTCATCGACAGCTCCCTGGCCTACCAGGGCGCCGGGCGCACCATCCCCCTGGACGACGTCCGCATGCTCTCCCGCTGGGCCGCACAGGGGCTGCGGCCCGACCTGACCGTCCTGCTCGACCTGCCGCCCGAGGTGGGGCTGGCCCGCGCCCGCGGCCGGGCCGCCGCCGACCGGCTGGAGTCCGAGTCGCTGGAGTTCCACCAGCGGGTGCGGCGGACGTTCCAGGAGCTCGCCGAGGCCGAGCCCGACCGCTACCTGGTCCTCGACGCCCGGCGCTCGCCGGACGAGCTCGCGGCCGCCATCCGGGTGCGGGTGGCCGAGCTGCTGTCCGGTCTGCCGCTGCAGACCCCCGCCCCACCGGTCGCGCAGCCGCAGCCCGCCCCCGAGCTAGGGCACGACGGCCGGGACGGGGCCGCGGCCCACCACCCGCACGCGCAGACCGGCGTCACGCCGCAGCTGCACCCGTGACCGCCCCGGTGGTGGCGCCCGAGGAGGGCGTCTGGACGCAGGTGGTCGGGCAGCCGGCCGTGGTGGCCGAGCTGCGGGCGGCGATCGCCGACCCGACCGCGATGACCCACGCCTGGCTGTTCACCGGGCCGCCGGGCTCGGGGCGGTCCGTGGCCGCGCGGGCCTTCGCCGCCGCGCTCCAGTGCCCCGATGGCGGGGACGGCACCTGCCACGCCTGCCGCACCGTGCTGGCCGGGACGCACGCCGACGTCCAGCGGATCGTCCCCGAGGGGCTGTCGATCGGCGTCGCCGAGGTCCGCGAGCTGGTCCGGATCGCCGGCCGGGCCCCCTCGCAGGGGCGCTGGCAGGTGGTCGTGGTCGAGGACGCCGACCGGATGACCGAGCAGGCCTCCAACACCGTGCTGAAGATGCTCGAGGAGCCGCCGCCGCGCACGGTCTTCCTGCTGTGCGCGCCCAGCCTGCACCCCGAGGACGTGCCGGTCACGATCCGCTCGCGCTGCCGGGTCGTGGGGCTGCGCACCCCGCCGGTGGAGGCCGTCGCCGAGGTGCTGGTGCGCCGCGACGCCGTCGATCCCGCCCTGGCGTCCTGGTCGGCCGCCGCCTCCGGTGGGCACGTGGGCCGGGCCCGGCGGCTGGCGCGGGACGAGAACGCCCGGCTGGCCCGCAAGGCGGTGCTCGACGTGCCGCTGCGGCTGGTCTCGCTGGCCGCCTGCCTGGACGCCGCCGACGACCTCGTGGGCGCGGCGAAGGAGGAGGCCGACGAGGCCTCCGCCGCCCTGGACGGCGCCGAGACCGAAGCGGTCAAGGCCAGCCTCGGGGTGGGCGCGCGAGGGCCCGGTGTCGCCGCCGCCAGCCGCGGCGCCGGCCAGCTCAAGGAGCTGGAGAAGCGGCAGAAGTCGCGGGCCACCCGGCTCGGACGGGACTCCCTGGACCGCGCGCTGGTCGACCTCGCAGGCCTCTACCGCGACGCGCTGGTCCTGGACGCCGCACCCGGGGCGGATCTGCAGCTGAACCACCCGGACCGCCGCGCCGATGCGGAAGAGCTCGCCCGCAGGATCGGCGCGGAGGGGGCGCTGCGCCGCATCGACGCCGTCCTCGCCTGCCGCCGGGCGGTGGAGCAGAACGTGAAGCCGCAGGTGGCTCTCGAGGCGCTGACCGTCGCCCTCCGCCTGCCCGCCTGACCCGGGTCCGCACTGCTCCCCGGCGCTCGCGCAGGCCCTGCAGGAGGGCCACCCCTGCGCCGATGACGCGGAGCCGTGTCGTAGGCTGTGCGGGCAGTTCGCCGCCTTAGCTCAGTCGGTAGAGCATCTCACTCGTAATGAGAAGGTCGTCGGTTCGATTCCGACAGGCGGCTCTCCCTCCCCCAACGTTTTGCCTCGCCGCTGCGGAGCCGCATCCGCGCTTCCCGGGGCTGATCGCCGCAGCTTGCCGGCCCCGATCCGGCCTGTGCGCGGGGGCGCGGCGGTCACCGTGCGTGATGCCTTCCCGGCCGTCCGCCCTCCTCCCCGCCACCGTGCCGGACGGGTGCACCCGGCACCGGCACACCCGTCCAGGGGATCTCCGGTGCCCCGCACCTCCCACCAGGGGGTGATCTCGGCGGTGAATACGCGACACGTTCAGCAATTGCAGCACTACTGAACGTGCTGTCCCGGATGGGCAGCGAGCGTGTCAACCACGGATGGGCAAGGTAGGTGCACAGAGTGTCATCATCAACGTCAGGTGGCTCGTCGTGAGCGGCCCTGTGACGAGGCGGCTGCCCAGCCGCCTCGTGGCCGCCACCGTGGCCGCGGCGGCCACCGCGGGTACGGTGCTGATCGCCACGCCGGCCGGCGCCGGGGACGCACCGGTGGCGGTGGCGGACAAGGGGTCGCTGCACCACATCGCCGCGACCGTCGGCGCCCACGACGCCTACCGCGCCGGCTACACCGGCGCGGGGGTGGGCATCGCGCTCATCGACACCGGCGTCACGCAGGTGCCCGGCCTGGACTCGGGCAACGTGGTCAACGGGCCCGACCTGTCCTTCGACAGCCAGGATCCGGAGCTGCGGTACCGGGACGCCTACGGCCACGGCACCCACCTGGCCTCGATCATGGTGGGCCGCGACCGGCCCGGTAACCCCGAGTCCTACACCGACCCGAGCCGGTTCACCGGGATCGCGCCCGACGCCCGGCTGGTCAACGTCAAGGTGGGGGCGCACGACGGTGCCGTCGACGTCACCCAGGTGATCGCCGCGATCAACTGGGTGGTGGAGCACCGCAACGACAAGGGCAACAACATCCGGGTCATCAACCTCTCCTACGGCACCGACGGCACGCAGGACTACGCGGTCGACCCGCTCGCCTACGCCGTGGAGAACGCCTGGCGCAACGGCATCGTCGTCGTCGCGGCCGGCGGCAACGACGGCCAGGAGACCGAGCTGCTGGCCAACCCGGCCATGGACCCGCACGTCCTGGCCGTCGGCAGCAACGACACCCAGGGCACGGTCGACGTCAAGGACGACACCGTTCCCGCGTTCGCCAGCCGGGGCACCGACAAGCGGCACGTGGACGTCGTCGCCCCGGGTGTCAGCGTCCTCGGCCTGCGGGTGCCCAACGGCTACGCCGACGAGCGCAACCCCGACGCGCGGGTCGGCGAGCGTCTCGCCCGGGCCTCCGGGACCTCCCAGTCGGCCGCGGTCGTGAGCGCGGAGGTGGCCCTGTTCCTGCAGCGCCACCCGAAGGCCACCCCCGACGACGTCAAGGCCCAGTTCATGACCACGGCCTCCGCCTTTCCCAACGCGGGGCAGAAGTACCGGGGCAGCGGCCTGGCGCAGGTGTCGACGGCGCTCACCAAGTCGCTGACCAAGGGCAAGCCGGTCGGCCTGTCGTACAGCACGGGCCTCGGCTCCGTCGAGGCCGCGCGCGGCACCTCGCACGTCAGCCGTGACGGCGTCGTCCTGCAGGGCGAGGCCGACATCTTCGGCAACGCGTGGGACGCCGCGGGCTGGGCGCTGGCCACGAGCCAGGGCACCGTCTGGGAGGGCGGGCTGTGGCGCGGCTTCCTGTTCTCCGGCGACGACTGGCAGGGCACCTCCTGGCGGACGGCCGAGTGGACGCAGGCCGCCTGGGACGCCCGCACGTGGCGGGACGAGGAGTGGTCGGCACGGACCTGGCGGGACGGGTCGTGGACGGCCCGCACCTGGCGGGAGGACAGCTGGACGGCGCGGACCTGGCGGGACGCGTCGTGGAGCGCACGGACCTGGCGCACCGCGGACCTCGCCTCGGCGGGTTGGAGCTGATGACGATGACGCACAAGACCTTCAGGACCCTCACCGTCGCCGCCGTGGCGACGGCGCTGGCCGCCGGGACGGCCGGGACGGCGACCGCCGCGCCCGCCCCGTCGTCGGCCGAACAGGTCCCCGTGATCGTGCAGGAGCTGCCGGGTGCCGGCAGCGGGCCGGAGCGGGCCGTGGCCGGCGCGGGCGGCACGGTCGGCCGGCAGCTGGACATCATCGACGCCTTCAGCGCGTCCGTGCCGCTCGACCGGCTCGGCGCGCTGCGTGCCACCCCCGGGGTGCGCGCGGTCACCGAGGACGCCGCGATCGAGCTCACCAGCACGGAGGTGACCTCGCAGACGGGCGAGTTCGGGTCCATGGACTCGATCACCGACCGGATCGGCGCCAGCAACATGTGGCAGAAGGGGTACACCGGCAAGGGCGTCGACGTGGCGGTCATCGACTCGGGTGTCGTGCCCGTCGACGGCCTGCGCGCCCCCGGCAAGGTCGTCCACGGCCCGGACCTCTCGTTCGAGGCCCAGCAGTGCGACGCGCTGGGCATGAACTGCACCGACAGCCCGGCCGAGCACCTCGACGGCTACGGGCACGGCACCGCCATGGCCGGCATCATCGCCGGCCGCGACGACGCGGCTCCGGCCAAGCTGACCAACAGCTCCGGGGACGTCGACTTCCTGGGTGTGGCCCCCGACGCGCGGATCGTCAGCGTGAAGGTGGCCGACGCGGGCGGCAGCTCCGACGTCTCCCAGGTCATCGCCGGCATCGACTGGGTGGTGCAGAACCGCAACAAGAACGGGCTGAACGTCCGGGTCCTCAACCTGTCCTTCGGGACCGACGGGGTGCAGGACTACCAGCTCGACCCGCTCACCTACGCGGTCGAGGTGGCCTGGCACGCCGGCATCACGGTCGTGGTCTCGGCCGGCAACACCGGGTCGGCGACCGGGAAGCTGGCGAACCCGGCCTACGACCCGTACGTGCTGGCCGTGGGGGCCGTCGACGAGGGCGGCACCAAGGGCACCGGCAACGACGTCATCCCGTCGTGGTCCACCCGCGGCGACGGTGTCCGCAACCCGGACCTGGTGGCGCCGGGAGCCAGCGTGGTCAGCCTCCGCGCGCCGGGGTCCTACGCGGACCTGCTGCACCCGGAGGCCCGGGTCGGCAGCCGGTTCTTCAAGGGCAGCGGCACCTCGCAGGCCGCCGCAGTCCTCTCCGGATCGGCCGCCCTGCTGCTGTCGCAGCGGCCGACGATGACCCCGGACCAGGTCAAGGCCCTGCTGACGGGGACGGCCAAGTACATCGACTCCGCCGACCCGGTCGGCCAGGGGCGCGGTGTGGTCGACCTGGCCCGTGCCGTGGGGACGACGCCACCGTCGGCCGCCGCCGCGGCGCAGACCTGGCCGCGGGCCACCGGCACCGGCTCCCTGGAGGCGGCCCGCGGCTCGGCCCACGTGGTCCTCGGCGGCGCCGAGCTCACCGGCGAGCGCGACGTCACCGGCGCCGCGTGGAACGCCTCGGCCTGGGCGAAGGCGGCCTCCGCGGAGAAGACCTGGAGCGGGGGCGAGCTGACCGGCTCGCGCTGGTCGGGCGGCGCGTGGAACGGCCGGACGTGGTTCGGCCACACCCACAACGCCGACCACTACGGCGGGCAGCGCTGGGACGGCACCACCTGGCTGGACACGCCGTGGCTCGCCGAGTCCGAGGGCAGCCTCGCGGCCCGGACCTGGGCGGCCCGCACCTGGGCCGGGGCCACCTGGAACGCGAGCACCTGGGCGGCGTCCACGTGGGCGGCGCGGACGTGGGCGGCGCGGACCTGGGCGGCCTCCACCTGGGGCTGATCCCTGCATCCATCCCCGGGCCCCTGTCCCCGGCCCGGGGACCCCACGGCGGGCGGCCGGTCGTGCCTTCGCAGGCGCGGCCGGCCGCCCGTCGGCATCCCCGCGGTCTGACCACCACGGGGGATCCGGGACGTCGTCGGGCTCAACAGTCGGCTCCCACCTGCCGATGCAGCAGCGAAGGAGGTGTGCGATGGCCACCACGTCCACGACCGGCGCCGGGCCCGGGCGAGCCCGGCGACCCGCCACGCGAGCGCCCGCCCTGGTCCTGCTGATGACGGTCGCGCAGCTCGCCCTCGCCGCGCTCGTCGGGCTGCCGTTCGCCGACGCAGCCCCGCTGGCCACGGTGTCGCTGCCGTGGTGGGCCCTCGCCATCGGGTTCGCCGCCACCGAGGCGTGCGTGTTCCACGTGCAGACCAAGCGGGAGGCGCGCACCGTCTCGGTGAGCGAGCTCCCCCTCGTGCTCGGCCTGTTCTTCGCCTCGCCCCTGCAGCTGCTCGTCGGCCGGCTCGTCGGGTCCGGCCTCGTGTTCCTCGTGCACCGGCGCTCGTCGGTCCTCAAGACCTCCTGGAACCTCGCGCTCGTCACCCTCGAGACCGCCGTCGCCGTCGCGCTGTTCCACCTGGCGGTCTCCGGTCAGGACGACGTGGGCCTGCTGGCCTGGCTCGGCGCCTACGCCGGTGCGCTCGCCGCCAACTGCGTCGGGACCGTCGCCCTCGCGCTCGTCATCGGCATCTACGAGGGCACCATGCGGCCGGGTGAGGTCCTGCGCGACATGGTCTCCAGCCAGATCGCGGCACCGGTCGTGGTCACCGTCGCCCTGGTCGCCGTCACCAGCCTCTCGGCCTCCGTGCACAGCGCCTGGCTCCTCCTCGTCAGCGGTGCCGGCCTGCTGCTGGGGTACCGGACCTTCGCCGCGCTGTCCGACCGGCACCTCAACCTGGAGCGGCTCTACCGGTTCAGCCAGGCCGTCAGCAGCTCGCCGGAGATCGACGAGGTGCTCACCAACGTCCTGGGCGAGGCCAAGGAGCTGCTGCGGTCCGAGCGCGCGGAGATCGCCTTCATCGCAGGCCCCCGTGGGGACGTCGCCCACGTGCGCCTCGGCAGCAGCGACCGGCTGTCCCGGTCGGAGGACCCGCAGAGCCCCGAGGAGAGGTGGCTGCTCGAGCAGGTCGTCGGAGACGCCGAGCCACTCCTCCTGCCCCGTGGCAGCCGCGATCCCGGGCACCGCCGGTGGCTGGACGCCGAGGGGGTCCGCGAGGCGGTGGCCGTCCCCCTCCGGGGCGGGACCGGTGTCATCGGCGTCCTCGTCGTCGCCGACCGGCTCGGTGACGTGCGCACCTACGACGGCGACGACGTGCTCCTGCTGGAGACCGTCGCCAACCACGCCAGCGTGGCGCTGCAGAACGGTGAGCTCATCGACAAGCTGCGGCACGAGGCCCTGCACGACGCACTGACCGGGTTGCCCAACCGCGCCTACCTGCAGCGCCGGATGGGCGTCGCCCTGGACGACGTCGCCGACGGCAGGTCCGCCGGTGCCGCCGTGATGATCCTGGACCTCGACGGGTTCAAGGAGGTCAACGACACCCTCGGCCACCAGCAGGGCGACCTGCTCCTCGTCGAGGTGGGCACGCGGCTGGTGACGGCGGTCGGCAAGGCCGGTGTGGTGGCCCGTCTCGGCGGGGACGAGTTCGCGGTCCTGCTGGCGGGGACCGCCGACGAGGACCGCGCCGTGCACGTCGGCCGACGCATCCTGCACGCCCTCGAGTATCCGGTCGCGCTCGACGGGATGGAGGTGGAGGTCGGCGGCTCCATGGGCATCGCGCTGGCCCCCGAGCACGCCACCGAGCCGGCAGGACTTCTCAAGCGCGCCGACATGGCGATGTACGACGCCAAGGCTTCCACCCGCGGGCTGCGGGTGTACCGGCCCGACCTCGACACCAAGGACCCACGTCGCCTCACGATGGTGGCCGAGCTGCGCAGTGCGCTGCAGAGCGGTGAGGTGGAGGTGCACATGCAGCCCAAGGCGCTCCTGGCCACCGGGGAGGTCGTCGCGGTCGAGGCCCTGGCGCGGTGGTGGCACCCGGAACTCGGTTCGGTGCCACCCGACGAGTTCATCCCCGTCGCGGAGCGCAGCGGTCTCATCGGCCCTCTCACGACCCAGGTGCTGGGCGAGGCCCTGGCAGCGTGCCGGCGCTGGCGGGAGCAGGGGTACGACCTCGGGGTCGCCGTCAACCTCTCCACGAGGAGCCTCCACGACGCCGACCTCGTCGACGAGGTGGTCCGGTTGCTGCGCCGGCACGACGTGTCGGCGGACCGGCTCACCCTGGAGATCACCGAGGGGTCGGTCATGGCCGACCCGGCGCGTGCGATTGCGCTGCTGCACGAGCTCCGCGAGCTGGGCGTGCGGTTGTCCGTCGACGACTTCGGCACCGGGTACTCGTCGCTGTCCTATCTCAAGAAGCTGCCGGTGCACGAGGTGAAGATCGACCGCAGCTTCGTGAGCGGGCTGCGTGCCGGGGGTGAGGACGTGGCGATCGTCCGGGCGATCGTCGACCTGGGCAGGCACCTGGGCCTGGAGGTGGTGGCGGAGGGCATGGAGGACCAGCAGACCTGGGACCTCCTCCAGGAGATGGGCTGCGACCTCGTGCAGGGCTACCACCTCAGCAGGGCCGTGCCCGCGGACGAGATCGTGTCCTGGCTCGGCGCCCGGCGCGGCCGTGGCGGGGGAGGGTTGCGAGCGGTCTGATCCGGCACCCGGTGCCGGAGGTCGACAGCTTGCTCCCGCCGCCGCCAGGTCCCGGTTGTTCGTCCATCGATGTGCCCGTGCGCTCGGCGCGGGCCCGCAGGAGGAGAGAAGGAAATGACAGGGGAGCCAGGGGTCGACTACCCGGAGGAGAAGGTGGTCGTCGAGGTGAAGGCCACCAGCCGGGAAGACGTGCTGACCAGCTTCGTGGAGCGGGCGGCTCCCCAGGAGCTGGTGCTGACGGTGGGCATGGACGCCGCCCAGCGACGGGTGCGGCTCGAGCCGGGCGAGCAGCTCCAGCTGCTCTGGAAGGGGCCGGAGGAGCTGAGGGCGCTCCCCGCCGAACTGGTCCACGTGGAGGCCGGTGAGGGGCCGACCTGGCGGGTGCGGCCGGTGGGCCCGGCCTCCCGGGGCCAGCGGCGCGCCGCCGTCCGGGCCCCGGTCTCGGTGCCCGTCGAGCTCGGTGCGGGGGACCAGGTCCTGCTCGGTGCGAGCGTCGATCTCAGCGAGGGGGGGATGCGCTGCCTCCTGTCGTCACCCGTGCCGGCGGCGTCGCCCTCGCTGGAGCCCGGTTCCGTCGTCCCGGTCGCACTCGTCGTGGGCGGCGACCGGATGACCTGCAACGGCGAGGTGGTCCGCCGCCACGCCCGCACCGACGACCGCGCGGAACTGTCCTTCCGCTTCCTGCGGCTCGGTGAACGGCAGGAGGACGTCATCCGGCGCGAGGTCTTCGCCCAGTTGCGCGAGCTGCGCTCCCGCGGGCTGCTCTGAGCGTCGGCGCAGCGGGTGTGCACGGGCACTCGACCACCGCGGCGATCCACGGCATGCCACCGACGGTGGTGCGCCCGCTCGAGGTGCGCCACCGTCGGTGCGATCGGTGTCCGGCCGGAGGCCCGGCGGACGATCAGTGGTGCGTGGAGTTGTCCTTCGCGCGCTCGATCGAGGCGTTGATCTCGGCCTCGGCGGCCTCGCGGCCGACCCACTCGGCGCCCTCGACCGACTTGCCCGGCTCGAGGTCCTTGTAGGTCTCGAAGAAGTGCTGGATCTCGAGGCGGTCGAACTCCGACACGTCCTCGATCTCCTTGAGGTGCGCCACCCGCGGGTCCGTCGCCGGCACGCAGAGGACCTTGTCGTCCCCTCCGGCCTCGTCGGTCATGCGGAACATGCCGATGGCCCGGCACGTCACCAGGCAGCCGGGGAACGTCGGCTCCTCGAGGATCACCAGGGCGTCCAGCGGGTCGCCGTCCTGCCCGAGGGTGTTCTCGATGTAGCCGTAGTCCGCCGGGTAGCGGGTGGAGGTGAACAGCATCCGGTCCAAGCGGATGCGTCCGGTCTCATGGTCCAGCTCGTACTTGTTCCGCTGGCCCTTCGGGATTTCTACCGTCACGTCGAACTGCACGGACGTAGTGTGGCCCACGGGGGTCGATCCGGTCGGCGCAGGCCCCCCTGTAGGGGGTGGGCACCATCTCGTCGAGCGGTTCGACGATCGTCACGGCCAACTACGGCCGCTTCCGGCGGCGGATGACCATCGGCATCGTCCTGCTCGTCACGCTGCTCGTCGGAGGCGGCGTCGGGCTCGGTGTCTTCCTCGGCACCGACCCCGGTTCCGGTGATGGCGCGGTCGCCGTCCCCGACGCAGTGCTGCCCGACCTCGGTGAGGCCGATCCGGTGCTCGCCGCCCTGTCCGCCGACGCGCCCGTGCCCGACCCCGCCGTCCTCGAGTCCGTGCTCACCCCGCTGGTCACCGGCCCGCCGCTGGGGCCGGGAACCACGGCCCAGGTCGTCGACGTCGCCACCGGCGAGGTGCTCTACGACCGGGACGCCGGGGCGCCGCTGACGCCTGCCTCCACCGCCAAGCTGCTCACCGCCGCCGCCGCGCTGACCGAGCTCGACCCGGCCGAGACGTTCGAGACCCGCGTGGTCGCCGGCTCCGCGCCCGGTGAGGTGGTGCTCGTGGGCGGCGGTGACCCGACCCTGTCGCGCACCGAGCCGTCGCAGACCTACCCCGGCGCCCCGACGATGGCCGACCTCGCCACCCAGGTCGTGGCCGCGCTCCCGGCGGGCACCGCCGTCACGCGCGTCGTGGTCGACAGCTCGCTGTTCAGCGGGCCGCTGACCGCCAGCGGCTGGGGCCCGGGCGACGCGCCCTCCAGCTACGCCGCACCGATCACCGCCACCGCCGTCGACGGCGCGCGGGTCGGCCCCGGGGCGACCGCGCGCAGCGGCCAGCCCGGCATCGACGCCGGCGCGGCGCTGGCGGACGCCCTCGGCGCTCCCGGTGCCGCGGTGGTCCTCGGCCAGGCCCCCGCCGGTGCGCGGACCCTGGGCACCGTGGAGTCCGCGCCGGTCGCCCGGCTGGTCGAGCAGGCGCTGTCGCAGTCGGACAACGTGCTCGCCGAGGTGCTCGCCCGGCACGTCGCGCTCTCGCGGGGGGAGCCGGCCACGTTCGAGGGGGCGGCGCGGGCCGTCGTCGCGGCGCTGGACGAGGCGGGCCTGGACGTCACCGGCGTCACCCTGGCCGACGGCAGCGGGCTGTCGGGGGAGGACGTGGTGACCGCCGAACTGCTCACCGCCGTGGTGCAGGGCGCGGCCGACGGCAGCCTCGGCGACGCCGCCGGCCTGCTGCCTGGCCTGCCGGTGGCCGGTTACGACGGCACGCTCGCCGATCGCGGAGACGACGACCCGGCGACCGCACCGGGCACGGTGCGCGCCAAGACCGGCACGCTGCTCGGCGTCAACGCCCTCGCCGGCACCGTGGTCACCGCGGACGGCCGGCTCCTCGCCTTCGCCGTCGTGGCGGACGAGGCGACCGGCAGCGAGGTGGCCGCGGAGGCCGCGCTCGACGCCTTCGCCGCGACGCTGGCCGCCTGCGGCTGTTGAAGGCAGAAGGACCCTGCTGCCCCCCACCGCTCGCAGGCTCGCGGCGGGCCCCTGCGGCAGGGCCTACGGTGAAGCGATGAGCAGCGCCTCCTCGATGGTCGACTGGGACCTGGCCGGACGCACGGCCCGCCGGCTGGTCAGCGGCGGCCCGAGCACCACCCGGGAGGAGGCCGCCGCGGTCGTCGCCGAGCTGCACCGCGCCGCCGCCACGGCCGTCGCGCACGTCGAGGAGCTCACCGGGCTGCGCCCGGTGCCCGGGGGCCCGGTCCCCGAGGTCGCCGTCGTCGACCGGCCGGGCTGGGCCGACGCCAACGCCCGGGGGATGGCCGCCCTGCTCGACCCGCTGGTGGAGAAGCTCGCCGAGCGCACGGGCAACCGCCCCGGTGCCCTCGCGACCGCGATCGGCTCGCGCGCCACCGGGGTCCAGGCCGGCGGGCTGCTGGCCTTCCTCTCATCACGGGTGCTGGGCCAGTACGAGATCTTCGGGACCGGCGGCCGGCTGCTGCTCGTGGCGCCGAACATCGTGGCCACCGAGCGGAAGCTGGGCGTCGACCCCTCGGACTTCCGCCTCTGGGTCTGCCTGCACGAGGTCACCCACCAGCTGCAGTTCACCGGTGTCCCGTGGCTGGCGGGCTACCTCGAGGCGCAGATCGCGGAGTTCGTCGCCGCGACCGACCTGGCCCCGGACGTGCTGCGCGAACGGTTGCAGGACCTGGTGCGCAGCCTCGCCGACGCGGTCCGGGGCGGTGGGGACGGCGCCCCCGAGGGGCTGATGGCGCTGGTCCGCGACCCGCGGCAGCGGGCGGTGCTGGACCGGGTGACCGCGGTGATGAGCCTGGTCGAGGGGCACGCCGAGTACGTCATGGACGGCGTCGGCACCGACGTCGTGCCGTCGGTGCGCACGCTGCGCAAGCGGTTCGCCCAGCGCCGCAAGGGCCGGGGGCCGCTGGACCGGCTGCTGCGCCGGCTGCTGGGCCTGGAGCAGAAGATGAAGCAGTACGCCGACGGGCGGCACTTCGTCGGCGGCGTGGTGGAGCTCGCCGGCATGGAGGGCTTCAACCGGGTCTGGGAGGGTCCGGCGAACCTCCCGCTGATCGAGGAGCTCACCGCGCCGCACCTGTGGGTCGAGCGGGTGCTCGGGCGCCCCGCCCTGCCCGCCTGAGACAGGTGGGCGGGCCACCCCGCGCGGTCGCGGAGGTGCGGTGCGCGGTCCGCGAGGGCCTGCGGGCCGACGACCGGCCGGTGCTCGCCGCCTGCAGCGGGGGAGCGGACTCGGTGGCCCTGGCCGCCGCGCTCGCCTTCGAGGGCCGTCACGCGGGCGCCCGGGTCGGCGGGGTCACCGTGGACCACGGTCTCCAGCCCGGCTCGGCGGCGCGCGCGCAGAGCACCGCCGCGGTGCTCCGCGCGCTCGGCCTGGACCCGGTCCTCGTGCTGACCGTGCGGGTGGGGGACGGCGGCGGCCCCGAGGGCGCGGCCCGCGCGGCCCGGTACGCCGCGCTGGCGACGGCGGCGCGCGAGCACGGCGCCCGGGTCGCCCTGGGGCACACCCTCGACGACCAGGCCGAGACGGTCCTCCTCGGGCTGGGCCGCGGCTCGGGACCCCGGTCGGTGGCCGGGATGGTGCCCGAGCGGACCGCCGACGGCGTCGGCTGGTGGCGCCCGCTCCTGGGGGTCCGACGGGCGACCACCCGGCAGGCGTGCGCCGACCAGGACCTCCCCGTCTGGGACGACCCGTGGAACGCCGACCCGGCCTACACCCGGGTGCGGCTGCGCACGGAGGCCCTCCCGCTGCTGGAGGAGGTGCTCGGCGGCGGCGTGGCCCCGGCGCTGGCCCGCACCGCGGAGCTGCTCCGGGAGGACCTCGACGCCCTCGACGCCCTGGCGGCCGCGGAGCTCGTCCGGCTGGCGGGCGGGTCCGAGGACGGCGGGCTGCCGGTGCGGCCGCTGGACGGGCTGCCGACCGCGCTGCGGCGGCGGGTGCTCCGAGGCTGGCTGCAGGGCGCGGGCGTGCCCGACCTGCAGGCGGTCCACCTGCGGGCGGTGGAGACCCTGGTCACCGGCTGGCGCGGCCAGGGGGCCGTCGACCTACCCGGCGGCGCAGGCGTCGTCCGGGCGTCTGGCACTCTGGTGCTGCTGCCGCCGGAGAACCGGCGCGGCGCCCCCGGACCCGCACCCCACGAGGAGCTCACTCCGTGACGGAGCCTGCCAGCACGCCCGGCGCACTCGGTCCCGACCACGGCTACGGCCCGGACATCGACCACGTCCTGCTCAGCGAGGAGCAGATCCGCGAGAAGATCGCCGACCTCGCTGCGGCGGTCGCCGCCGACTACGCGGGCCGGGAGGTCCTCCTCGTCGGCGTGCTGAAGGGCGCGGTGCTCTTCATGAGCGACTTCGCCCGCGCCCTCCAGCTGCCCACCCAGATGGAGTTCATGGCCGTCTCGTCGTACGGGTCCTCGACCAGCTCCTCGGGGGTCGTGCGCATCCTCAAGGACCTCGACCGGGACATCACCGGCAAGCACGTCCTGGTGCTCGAGGACATCATCGACTCCGGGCTGACGCTCTCCTGGCTGCTGAAGAACCTGGGCGGCCGGTCGCCGGCGTCGCTCGAGGTCTGCGCCCTGCTGCGCAAGCCCGACGCGGTCAAGGTCGAGGTGCCGGTCAGGTACGTCGGGTTCGACATCCCGAACGAGTTCGTCGTCGGGTACGGCCTGGACTACGCCGAGCGGTACCGGGACCTGCCCTACATCGGCACGCTGAAGCCCGAGGTCTACGCCTGACACCCCGTCGTCCTCCGGACGACGACCGCGTCCAGGTGCCGTGCCCCTGCCGAGCCGTCCCGTCGCGGCCGGCGAGGACCCTCCGGGGCCGTCCCCGGTTCCGGTCCGGCGCCTCCTCGTCGCGCCTCGGGACAGCCTCCGGCCGCCTGCCCGGCGCGCCGAAGGCATAGCTCGCCCGGGTGCGTCGCCAGCTCGCGCGCAGGAGATCCACAGGCCCACCGGTGTACCGTCGATCCCGACGACGCTGCACCCGAGCGCCGGGGTCCGTGCCCGGGCCGTTCGAGGCGTCCCCGGGACGATCAGGAGGGTCGACGGGCGCCCCACGGCGCCCGGCATCGGTGTATGGAACGCAAGAAGATCTTCCGCTCCGTGTGGTTCTGGGTCGTCCTGGTCATCCTGCTGGCCCTGACCGTCTCCTCCCTGTTCAGCGGTGAGGGCAGCCGTCAGGAGATCACCACCTCGACGGCCCTCGAGCAGATCGAGAGCGGCAACGTCGAGTCGGCGACGCTCAACACCAAGGAGCAGACCCTCGACCTGGACCTGGCCGACGAGGTCGAGGGCAGCACCGAGGTGACGACGTCCTACCCCGTCGCGGTCGAGGGCGACATCGTCGACCTCCTGCGCGCCCAGGACGGCGAGGAGTTCGACACCAACGTCACCCAGGACAGCCTCCTGGTGAGCCTGCTGGTCAGCTTCCTCCCGTTCCTGATCCTTCTCCTGCTGCTCTTCTGGCTGTTCAACTCCATGCAGGGCGGCGGCCGCGGTGTCATGGCCTTCGGCAAGTCCAAGGCCAAGCAGATCACCAAGGACATGCCGAAGACGACGTTCGCCGACGTCGCCGGCGCCGACGAGGCGATCGAGGAACTGCACGAGATCAAGGAGTTCCTCGCCAACCCGGTGAAGTTCCAGGCCGTCGGCGCGAAGATCCCCAAGGGCGTGCTGCTGTTCGGCCCGCCCGGCACCGGCAAGACCCTGCTGGCCCGCGCCGTGGCCGGCGAGGCCGGGGTGCCCTTCTTCTCCATCTCCGGGTCGGACTTCGTCGAGATGTTCGTCGGCGTCGGCGCCAGCCGGGTTCGCGACCTGTTCAACCAGGCCAAGGAGAACTCCCCGGCGATCATCTTCATCGACGAGATCGACGCCGTCGGCCGCCAGCGCGGCGCCGGCATGGGCGGCGGTCACGACGAACGCGAGCAGACGCTGAACCAGATGCTCGTCGAGATGGACGGCTTCGACGTCAAGGGCGGGGTCATCCTGATCGCCGCGACCAACCGGCCCGACGTCCTGGACCCCGCGCTCCTGCGCCCGGGCCGCTTCGACCGGCAGATCGCCGTCGACCGCCCCGACCTCGAGGGCCGCAAGCGGATCCTCGAGGTGCACGCCAAGGGCAAGCCGCTCGCGCCCGACGTCGACCTGGAGACCGTGGCCCGGCGGACGCCGGGCTTCACCGGTGCCGACCTCGCCAACGTGCTCAACGAGGGTGCGCTGCTCACCGCGCGCAACAACGGCTCGCTGATCACCGACGCCACCCTCGAGGAGGCGATCGACCGCGTCATCGCCGGCCCCGAGCGGAAGACGCGGGCGATGAGCGAGAAGGAGAAGAAGGTCACCGCCTACCACGAGGGCGGGCACGCGCTGGTGGCGCACGCACTGCCCAACCTGGACCCGGTGCACAAGGTGACGATCCTGCCGCGCGGCCGCTCGCTGGGGCACACGCTCGTGCTGCCGACCGAGGACAAGTACACCCAGACCCGCTCGGAGATGATCGACACCCTCGCCTACGCCCTCGGTGGCCGCGCGGCCGAGGAGCTGGTCTTCCACGAGCCGACCACCGGCGCCGGCAACGACATCGAGAAGGCCACCTCCATGGCCCGCGCGATGGTCACGCAGTACGGCATGAGCGCCAAGCTCGGCGCGGTGAAGTACGGCAGCAGCGAGTCCGAGCCGTTCCTGGGCCGGGACATGGGTTCCCGCCCCGACTACTCCGAGGCCGTGGCCGCCGACATCGACGCGGAGATCCGCGCCCTGATCGAGGCCGCGCACGACGAGGCCTGGGAGATCCTGGTCGAGTACCGCGAGGTGCTCGACCAGCTGGTGCTGGAGCTGATCGAGAAGGAGACGCTCTCCAAGGACGACATGGCCCGCATCTGCGCGCCGGTCGCCAAGCGCCCCGCCCTCGCGCCGTACAACGGCTTCGGCAAGCGCACCCCGTCGAACCAGCCCCCGGTGCTCACCCCGGCCGAGCGCGCCGGCCAGAACGGGTCGGGTCACGACACCACCCCCGTCGGGGACGTCGGGGCCCCGGCCCAGCGGTGAGCCGGGCCGACCGATGAGCGAGATCCCGGCCGAGCCGGAGGACCAGCTGCTGACCCCGGCGCCCGGGGTCGACCGGCAACGGGCCGCCGCGGCGATCCGCGAGCTGCTGCTCGCCGTCGGGGAGGACCCCGACCGGCCGGGCCTGCAGGACACCCCGGCCCGCGTGGCCCGGGCGTACGCGGAGACCTTCGCCGGCCTCTGGCAGGACCCGCTCGAGATCCTCGCGACGACGTTCGACGAGGACCACGACGAGCTGGTGCTGGTCAAGGACATCCCGATGTACTCGACCTGCGAGCACCACCTGGTGCCCTTCCACGGGGTCGCCCACGTCGCCTACATCCCCGGGGAGGACGGGCGGGTCACCGGGCTGTCCAAGCTCGCCCGCCTGGTGGAGGTCTACGCCCGCCGCCCCCAGGTGCAGGAGCGGATGACCCGGCAGATCGCCGACGCGCTGAACGACGCCCTCAAGCCGCGCGGGGTGCTGGTCGTCATCCAGGCCGAGCACCTCTGCATGGCCATGCGGGGCATCCGCAAGCCCGGCTCCTCCACGGTCACCTCCGCGGTGCGCGGCATCTTCCGCGACAACGCGGCGACCCGCAGCGAGGCGATGGGCCTCGTCCTCGGCCGGTGAGCGGTGCACCGGTGACCCAGGCAGCGCTGCCGCGGCCGGGCCGCTGCCTGGTGATGGGCGTCCTCAACGTCACGCCGGACTCCTTCTCCGACGGCGGCTGCTTCGCCGACCCGGCCGACGCGATCGCGCACGGGCTGGAGATGCATGCCGCGGGCGCGGACTACGTCGACGTGGGCGGCGAGTCCACCCGGCCGGGCGCCGACCGCGTCGACGCCGAGGAGGAGTGCCGCCGCGTGGTCCCGGTGATCCGCGAGCTGTCCGCCGCCGGCGTGCGCACCAGCGTCGACACCACCCGCGCCGAGGTGGCCGAGGCGGCGCTGCGCGCGGGCGCGGTCCTGGTCAACGACGTCAGCGGAGGGCTGGCGGACAAGAACATGGCCGACCTGGTCGCCGAGGCCGGCGTGCCGTGGGTGCTCATGCACTGGCGCGGGCACAGCCGCGAGATGTACGCGGCCGCGCAGTACGGCGACGTCGTCACGGAGGTCTGCGCCGAGCTGACCGCCCGGGTCGAGGACGTCGTCGCCGCCGGCGTGCGCCCCGAGCAGCTGGTGCTGGACCCCGGGCTGGGGTTCGCCAAGCGCGCCGAGCACAACTGGGCGCTGCTGGCCGGGCTGGACCGGCTCGTGGCCGTCGGGCTGCCCGTGCTGGTCGGGGCCTCCCGCAAGACCTTCCTGGGCCGGCTGCTCGCCGGCCCCGACGCGCAGCCCCGCCCGGCCGAGGAGCGCGACGCCGCGACCCTGGCCACCACGGTGCTCGCCGCGGAGGCCGGTGCGTGGGGCGTGCGGGTCCACGACGCCGGTGCCTCGGTCGACGCCGTCCGCACCGTGGCCGCCGTGCGCGCGGCGAGAGGAGCCGGCCGTGGCCACCCCTGACCGCATCACCGTGCGCGGCATCCGTGCCCACGCCCACCACGGGGTGTACGACTTCGAGCGCGAGCGCGGCCAGGTGTTCCGCGTCGACGCCGTCCTGGAGCTCGACACCTCGGCGGCCGCGGCCGCGGACGACCTGGCCCGCACGGTGAACTACGCCGACCTCGCCCAGCGCCTGCACCACGTGCTCTCCGGCGAGCCGGTCAGCCTGCTCGAGACCCTCGCCCAGCGGCTGGCCGACGTCTGCCTCGCCGACGAGCTGGTCGACGCCGTCGAGATCAGCGTGCACAAGCCCGAGGCGGAGCTCGGTGTGCCGTTCGACGACGTCGCGGTCACCATCCGCCGCGAGCGACGATGACCCGGGCCGTCCTCTCCCTGGGCGCCAACCTCGGCGACCGCGCGAACGCCCTGCGCACCGCGCTCACCGCGCTCAAGGACGACGGCGTGCTCGTCGCCCGCTCCACGCTGTACGAGACCCCGGCGTGGGGGCCGGTGGAGCAGCCGCCGTACCTGAACGCCGTCGCCGTCGTCCGCGGCGACCGCGACGCCGCCGGCTGGCTCGCGCGTGCCAGGGAGCTGGAGGAGGCCGCCGGCCGCACCCGCGAGGTGCGCTGGGGGGCCCGCACCCTGGACGTCGACGTGGTCACCGTGACCGGGGACGACGGCGCGCCGGTGCTCTCCGACGACCCCGCGCTGACCCTGCCGCACCCCCGGGCGCACGAGCGGGCGTTCGTGCTGGTCCCGTGGGTGACCCTGGACCCGACCGCCGTGCTGCCCGGCCGCGGCCGGGTCACCGACCTGGTGGCCGCGCTGGACCCCGCCGACGTGGCGGCGGTCGTCCGCTGGGACCACCTCCACTAGCCCGTGACCCCCGTCCGCCGCCGCGACCTCGTCGTCCTCGCGCTCGGGCTCACCCTGGCCGCGTGGCTGCTGGTGCGTGCCTGGTACGGGGACCTGCCGCCGCTGCGCTGGTGGCTGCCGGCGCCGCTGGCCGTCCTGGCGCTCGCCGAGGCGCTGGGGGCCCGGGTGCTCCACAGCCGGTTGCAGGCGCTGCGCGAGGCGCGGGCGGGCCGGGGCCCCACCGGGCGCGACGCCGCGGGCGTCCGCCCGGTCGAGCCGATGCTGGTCGCGCGGCTCGCGGTGCTCGCCCAGGCCAGCGCCTACGTCGGCGCGGTCTTCACGGGTATCTGGCTGGGGGTGCTGCTCTACGCGGGCCCCGCCGCCGGTCGGCTGCAGGCGGCCGGGGGCGACACGGTGACCGCGGTGCTGGGCCTCCTGGCCTCCCTCGCCCTGGTCGGCGCAGCGCTGCTCCTCGAGTCCGCCTGCCGCGTGCCGCCCGGCTCGACCGACGACGACCCGTCCTCCGGGGTGGCCGCGTAGCGGGAGGGCCGCGCAAGAACGGTCAAGCACCGGGCCCGCCGGACCAGCACCCTGGACGCATGACGGGACGTGACCGGCTCCGCGAGCTGCTCGACGCGGTGCTGGACGAGGGGAACCACACCCTCGCCGAGATGGCCGGCGACGCGTACGCCTCGCCGTTCCACTTCAGCCGCACGCTCTCCCGCGACGCCGGTGAGGCGCCGGTGGCGATGCGCCGGCGGGTGATGCTGGAGCGCGCCGCCTGGCAGCTGCAGCAGGGCAGCAGCGTCACCGACGCCGCGTGGGCGGCCGGCTACGAGTCGGTGGAGGGCTTCAGCCGGGCCTTCACCCGCGCCTACGGCCGCCCGCCGAGCGCGGTCGACGCGGGGTCCGGGCACTGGCTGCCGGCGCCCAACGGCATCCACTTCCACCCGCCCACCTCCCTGTGGGTGCAGAGCACGGAGCACGCGATGAACCCGCTCACCGAGCAGCTGGTCGCGCACGACCTCGACGACACCCGGTACCTCATCGACGTGGCGAAGGGGCTGACCGCGGAGGAGTTCCGCGCGCGGCGGCTGCCCGGCCTGGTCGTGCAACCGTGGGACGGCCCGGAGGAATCGGTGCAGGCCCTGCTCGAGCACCTGGTGTTCTCGCTGGAGGTCTGGCTCGCCTCGATCGAGGGCCGCGACCTGCCCGGGCGGGCCGACGCCCCCGACGCCGCCGCGCTGCTGGCGCGGCACGACGCGGTCGCCCCGCGGTGGCTGGCCACGGTGCGGGAGATCGACCGCCGGGGCGGCTGGGACGACCGGCTGGTCGACGCCCTCTGCGACCCGCCGGAGAGCTTCGTGCTCAGCAGCGTCGTCGCCCACGTGCTCACCTACTCGGCCCACCGGCGCCAGCTGGTGCGGCACCTGTTCCGGACCGCCGGCCACGACGCCGGCACCGGCGACCCCATCCTCTGGCTCCGCGCACGCCGCGGCGGGACACCGGGAGGCACCTCGTGCTGACGTACCACACCGCCACCACCCTCGACGGCTACATCGCCGACCCCGACGACTCCTTGGAGTGGCTCTTCCGCCAGGAGCAGGGCGACGCCGGGGACCTCGGCTTCGACGCCTTCATGGCCCGGGTCGGCGCCCTGGTCATGGGGTCGACGACCTACGAGTGGGTCCTCGCGCACGAGGCCGCCGCCGGGAACGGGTGGCCCTTCACGCTGCCGACCTGGGTGATGACCCACCGGGAGCTGCCGTCCGCCGGCGGCGACGTCCGGTTCACCTCCGGCGACGTCCGCACCGTGCACGCGGAGATGACGGCCGCGGCGGGGGACCGCGAGCTCTGGGTGGTCGGCGGGGGAGACCTGGCCGGCCAGTTCGCCGAGGCCGGGCTGCTGGACGAGGTCGTGGTCTCGATCGCGCCGGTGACCCTCGGGGCGGGACGGCCGCTCCTGCCGCGGCGGCTGGACCTCGAGCTGGTGCAGGCCGCGGTGAACGGCTCGTTCGTCACCGCCCGGTACCGGGTGGCCGGCCCGCTGCTGGAGGACCGGCCCCGCTAGCCGCAGGTGGCGCCGGCGATCTGGGGGACCCGACCCTCCACCGAGCGGCGCAGCGCCGCGTGCAGCGACTCGGGGGTGAGGACGCCGAGGAACTGGTCGCCGTCGAGCACGGCGACCCAGCCGGCCTCGTGCTGCAGCATCGTCGCGAACGCCGTCTTCAGCGACGCCTCACGCGGCACCCAGGCCTCCATGCGGCGGGCTGCCGTGGCGACGGTGCCGGTGCCGCGGGCGCGGTCGAGCGACAGCCAGCCGTGCAGGTGGTCGGCGTCGTCGAGTACCACGGCCCACCGCGCCCCGGAGCGCTGCAGCGCCGCCCGCGCGTCGGCCAGGCCGTCCTGGGCGTGCAGCACCGGCGGGTGCTCCAGGTCCTCGGCGTCGATCCCGGTCACGGCCAGCCGCTTGAGGCCGCGGTCGGCGCCGACGAAGTCGGCCACGAAGTCGTTCGCCGGCCGGCCCAGCAGGTCGGCCGGCGAGGCGAACTGCTCGACCCGGCCGCCGTGGCTCATCACCGCGATGCGGTCACCGATGCGCACGGCCTCCTCGATGTCGTGGGTGACGAAGACGATCGTCTTGCGCACCGTCGACTGCAGCCGCAGGAACTCCGACTGGAGCCGCTCGCGCACCACCGGGTCGACGGCGGAGAACGGCTCGTCCATCAGCAGCACCGGGGGGTCGGCGGCGAGCGCGCGGGCCACCCCGGCCCGCTGCCGCTGCCCGCCGGAGAGCTGCCCGGGGTAGCGGTCGCCGTGCACCGCCGGGTCCAGGCCCACGGTGGCGAGCAGGTCGTCGACCCGCGCCCGGATCTCCTCCTTGCCCCAGCCCAGCAGCCGGGGGACGGTGCCGACGTTCGCGCGGATCGTCTGGTGCGGGAAGAGCCCGACGTTCTGGATCACGTAGCCGATGCGGCGGCGCAGCTGCACCGGGTCGGCGCGGGTGACGTCGTCGTCACCGATGACGATGCGGCCCGTGGTGGGCTCGATGATGCGGTTGATCATCTTCATCGTGGTGGTCTTGCCGCAGCCGGAGGGGCCGACCAGGACGGTCAGCTCACCGGCGGCGAAGGTGAGGTCGAGCTCCGCCACCCCCACGGTGCCGTCGGCGTAGACCTTGCTGACGCCCTCCAGCCGGATCCCCGCCGCCTCGCCGGACGCGCTCGCGGACGGGGGAGTGTGCGCAGTAGCGTCCACGGGGTGGTCCTCCTGGTGAGCGCCCGGTGCTGAGCGCTGGAGCGGGGACGTCCGCGGTCCTTGCCGCGGACGCGGCGCCGAACCCGTGGTTCGACGCGTCCTACGTGGTCGAGAACTGGGACACCATTCTGCGGTACCTGGGCGAGCACGTCAGGCTGACCGTCGCCGCCGTCGTCATCGGGGCCCTGATCGCGCTGCCGCTGGCGCTGGCTGCCCGCCGCGTCCGGTGGCTGGCCGCGCCCGTGCTGGGCTTCTCCTCGATCGTCTACACGATCCCGTCGCTGGCGATGTTCGCGCTGATCTTCCCGTTCACCGGGCTGACGGCGACGACGGTCCTGGTGGGGCTGGTCGTCTACTCGCTGGTGATCCTGGTGCGCAACTTCCTGACCGGGCTGCAGGGCGTCCCCGGTGACGTGCGCGAGGCGGCCCAGGGCATGGGCTACGGGCGGTTCCGGCTGTTCTGGCAGATCGAGCTCCCGCTCGCGCTGCCGGCGTTCATGGCGGGGCTGCGCATCGCGACGGTCTCCACGGTCGCGCTCACCACGGTCGGGGTGCTGGTCGGCCACGGCGGGCTCGGGCAGCTGATCTTCGGCGGCTTCAACTCGAACTTCTACCGGGCGGAGATCGTCACCGGGGCGGTCGGCTGCGTGCTCCTGGCGCTCCTCGCCGACCTCCTGCTCGCCGGCGCCGAACGGCTGCTCACCCCGTGGGCGAGGGTGCGGTCGTGACCGGCTTCGGTGACGCGGTCGTCTACCTCAACGACCCGTTCAACTGGACCCGGCCCGGCGGGCTGCTGGACCTGCTGCTGGAGCACCTCGCCGTCTCCGGGGTCGCCGTCCTCGCCGCCCTGGCCCTCGCCCTCCCGCTGGGCATCGCGCTGGGCACCAGCGGGCGGGGCGGGGGAGCGGTCGTCGTCCTCTCGAACGTGAGCCGGGCGGTGCCGACGCTGGCGCTGCTCACCCTCTTCGCGGTCAGCCCGATCGGCTTCGGCAACCGGGCCACGGCGATCGCCCTGGCGGTGTTCGCCTTCCCCCCGATCCTCACCAACACCTACGTCGGGTTCCGCGGTGTGGACGGTGACGTCCGCGAGGCGGCGCGGGCCATGGGCATGACCCGCGGCCAGGTGCTGCGCCGGGTGGAGCTGCCGCTCGCGCTGCCCCTGGTGATGACCGGCGTGCGCACCGCCGCCGTGCAGGTGGTGGCCACGGCCGGGCTCGCCGCACTCGTCGGCGGGGGCGGCCTGGGGCGGGTGGTCAACCTCGGCTTCGGGCAGCAGGACTACGGGCTGATCATCGCCGGGGCGATCGTCATCGCGGCGCTGGCGCTGCTGACCGAGCTGGTGCTCGTGGCGCTCACCTGGGCGGTGCGACCCGGCCCGCGGCGGTTGCCCCTCGTGCCGGGCAGGCGGCGGACCGTGCACGGCGAGCCGGAGCTGACCGCCACCGGCGTCCCCCAGTGATCACACGTCGGTGACGAAGCTCCCGCGGGCGGGGGCCGCATTGCGTCGTGCACAACGGGACGGTTCGATGGGGCCCGCGGGAATCCTCCCGCCAGACACGCGTGCCGATCCGGCACGGGACACAGAAGGCGGGGCGTCCAACCATGCGCGCACGCATCAAGACCCTGGCTCCACTCGTCTTCGCGGTCGCGCTGACCGCGGCCTGCGGGGAGTCGGGCTCCTCCGGCACCGGCGGCGGGGACGCCGGCGGCGGCCAGGCCTCCGGCGACGCCTGCGCCCCGGTCGCCGGCGACCAGCTCGTCGTCCTCGAGGACGACCAGGACCTGCAGAACGCCGACAACATCATCCCGGCGGTCAACGCGCAGGCCGCCCAGGCGAACCCGGCGCTGCTCCCGGCGCTGGACCAGGTCTCCGCCGAGATGACGACCGAGGAGCTGATCCAGCTCAACGCCGCGGTGGAGGTGCAGCGGGAGAGCGCCGAGGACGTCGCGGCCGGCTGGGTCGAGGGGAACATCGACGCCGCCGCCCTCGAGCAGGGCAGCGGGGCGATCACCGTCGGCGGGGCGAACTTCCCCGAGTCGTCGATCCTCGCCAACATCTACGCCGACGTGCTGCAGCTCGCGGGCTTCGACGCGACCGTCCAGGAGGTCGGCAACCGCGAGCTCTACATGCAGGCCTTGATCAACGGTGAGATCCAGGTCTTCCCGGAGTACCTGGCCACCGCCACCGAGTTCCTCGAGGGCGACGAGGCCAACCAGGTGGCCAGCGGCGACGTCGAGGAGACCGTGGCGGCGCTCGAGCCGCTGGCGGCGGAGAACGGCCTGGTGTTCGGCGAGCCGTCGGAGGCCGCCGACCAGAACGCGTTCGCCGTCACCCAGGCCTTCGCGGACGGGCTCGGCGTCACCACCCTCTCCGAGCTGGCCGAGGCGTGCGGCGACGGGTCGCTGATCCTCGGCGGCCCGGCCGAGTGCCCCACCCGGCCGTTCTGCCAGCCCGGGCTGGAGGAGACCTACGGTCTGGAGTTCGCCGACTTCCGCGAGCTGGACGCCGGCGGCCCGCTGACCCGCGCCGCCATCGAGCAGGGCGAGGTCTCCATCGGCCTGGTCTTCAGCTCCGCCGGCTTCCTCGCCCAGTAGGAGGACCCCGTCCTCCCCACCCCTCGCGGGCGGTGGCCTCGCCCGGAGGCTCGCCCCCAGCCTGCGAGGGGTGAGAGGCACGAGGTCCTTTCAGTACCAGCCGCCGGGGGGCAGCTGCTCCCCGGCGGCGACGGGCGCCGCCACCCGGTTGCCCTCGGGCGCGAGGGGGCAGGACCAGCGCGGGTCGTAGGCGCAGGACGGGTGGTAGGCGAAGTTGAGGTCGACCACCAGCCGCCCGCCGTCGCCGCCGAGGTCGGCGCCCTTCACCGTGTCCAGCAGGTACCGCCCACCGCCGTAGGTCGCCCCGCCCGCGCTGCCGTCGCGCAGCGGCAGGAAGACCCCACCCCCGTAGACGGCGACCCACCAGACGTCGAGGCGGCCGACGCCGGGCAGGGCGACGGTCCCGATCCGGTCCAGCGGGACGACGCCGTCGGCTGCGGTGGGGATCTCCAGCCGCCGCCGCGCCGCCGGCTCCAGCGCGGGCTCGAACCGCAGCGCCGGGTCGTACGGCGCCACCGGTAGCCCGCGGAACGCCGCCCGCCCCGAGGCGTCCAGCGGCGACTGCGGGTGGTCGGCGAACAGCTCGTCGCGGCCCTCCCGCCACCGCAGCCAGCCCTGCTCGGCATCTGCGTGGGCCCGGACGTCGGCGTGCAGGGCCGCCACGCGGCGGCGCCAGTCGAGCAGCGAGAGGGTCACGCCGCCACTGTGGCACCTGGGACCACTGTGGGCACGGGTGCGCTTCCTCCCGGTGAGCGCCACACGTCGCTACGCTGGGTGCCATGCCCCGCCGCGAGGACGACGCCGCCCGCGGCCCCGCCCTCCCTGGCACCCGGACCCTGCTGCAGGCCGGTGGTTTCGTGCTCGCCGTCGGCGCCACCCTCGCCGTGTTCCTCACCGACGACGCCCAGCTGCTGCGGATCGCCGTCGTGGCCGTCGCCTGGGCCTTCGTGCTGGCGACCTTCGCCGCCGGTCGGCGCGGCACCGACCGGGCGCACGCCGTGGCCCGGGAGGCCGAGCTGCGCCGTGCCTACGAGCTGGAGCTGGAGCGCGAGGTGGCCGCGCGCCGCGAGTACGAGCTGGAGCTGGAGAACGAGCTCCGCCGCGAGGCCGAGGACGCGATGCGCGACGAGCTCGACGCGCTGCGGGGGGAGATCGCCTCGCTGAGCGGGCTGCGAGACGAGGTCGCCCGCGTCGCCGGTATGCGCGGGGACGTCGCCGCCCTCGGCGGGCTGCGCGACGAGGTGGCCCGCGTGGCCGCCCTCCGGGACGACGTCGCCGCGCTGACGGGCCTGCGGGCCGAGCTCGGCCAGCTGGGCGCGCTGCGGGAGGACATGGGCCGGCTGCGGGCGGAGCTCGCCGAGCAGCTGTCCAGCGAGATGCTGGTCGAGCGGATCGTGATGCGCACCCAGGCCAGCCGGCTGGACGGCTCCGCCCGCACCCTCGAGGGCGCGACGTGGAGCGACGACGCCCCGCCGCGGGAGCTCACGGGGGGATGGCCGGCGATCCGGCTGGACGAGCCGCGCCCGACCCAGCAGTTCGAGCAGGTCCGGACCAGCGCGTGGTCCGCGGTCGCCCCGCCGGCCACGACCGCCCCGTCACCGGTCCGCGCCGCCGCGCCGCCCCCGCCGCCCGTGCGTCCCCCGGCGCCGGGGCGCCCGCCGGCCCCCTCGGGTCTCGGTCGGCACGAGCGCGCCGCGGCGCACGAGGACGACCCCCACCTCGGCTCGCGCGCCCAGCGGCGCGGCCCCGACGTGCCCCCGCCGCCGGTCACCGTGCACTCCCCGGTGGTCACGCCGTCCGCCACGCTGCCGCCCACCCCTGAGGCCACCCCGCCGCAGACGCCCCTGGAGTGGCTGGCCGCCCGGTCGCTCGTCGAGCCGCCCGCCCCGCCCCGCGCCGAGGAGGCGCCGCGCCGCCGGCGCACCGACGAGGTGGCGGAGTCGCCGGTCGCCGCCGAGTTCGCCCCGACCACCGCGCAGCCGGCCGTGACGCCGACCTGGACGGCGCCGCAGGAGGCGGACCGCCCGGCCACGCCCGTCCGCCTCGAGCAGATCCTGGCCGAGAACGGGGTCAGCCCCGCCTCGGGCGGCCGTCGCCGGCGGCGGTACCGGGAGGACGGCGAGAGCGACGACGTCCTGGCCCGGGTCCTCGGCCGCTGAGCCCTAGCGCGGTCCCCGCGACAGGCCGCCGCCGTCGAGCACGAGCGTCTGGCCGGTGACCCAGCCCGCGCCGTCGCCGAGCAGGTAGGCCGCGGCCTCGCCGACGTCCTCCGGCGTGCCCAGGCGCGCCATCGGGTAGACCGCCGCGACCTCGGCCTCCCGGCCCTCGAACAGCGCGCCGGCGAATCGGGTCTTCACCACGGCCGGGGCGACCGCGTTCACCCGCACCTTCGGGGCGAGCTCCACCGCCAGCTGGGTCGTCAGGTTGATCAGGGCCGCCTTGCTCACCCCGTACGCGCCGATCTCCTGGGAGGAGCGCAGCCCGGCCACCGACGCGACGAACAGCACCGAGCCGCCGTGCTCGGACATCCACGCGCGCCACGCCTCCTGGACCAGGCCGAGCGAGGCCACGACATTCGTGTCGAGGATCTTGCGGCACGCGTCGAGGTCGAGATCCATGAGCGGCCCGTAGGCCGGGTTGATGCCGACGTTGCCCACCAGCACGTCCAGGCTGCCGAAGGTCTCGACCGCGGTGCGCACCGCGGTCGCCCGGTGCTCCGGGTCGCCGGCGTTGCCCGCCACCGCCACGGCGACCTCCGGCCCGCCCAGCGACTCCACCGCCTCGGCCAGCGCGTCGGGTTTCCGGGCGGTGAGCACCACCCGGGCGCCGCGCTCCACCAGGCTCCGGGCGATGCCCAGGCCGATGCCGCGGCTTCCTCCGGTGACCAGTGCGGTCTTTCCCTCGAACGTGTGCACGCTGCCTCCCTCGCCGATGTGCCGGCCGTCACGGTAGGGCGGCGCGCGCACCGCGCTGCGGGCGGGTGCACCGGAGGTGCGTGAGCCAGGACACAGCAGCGAGGCGTTGCGGCGGCCGCGCGGGCGTCACACACTCGCCATCGGCACGACGCCCGCGTGACACGGAACGGTTGCAGCGGACGCCGGGCCGGAGCTCCGCCCCGCACGACCACCGCGATCCTCCCGGGGATCGTCCCCGACGTCCGGTACCCGCCTGGGACTGGAACGAGAGGTGCACCGATGCCTGCTGCCCGCAGGACCGTCCGCTCGCTGCTGGGCCCCGCCCGCACGCACGCCCGCGCGTCCGACGCGCCCGCCCGCCTCCGCGTGGGCGTCATCGGCGCCGGCCGCGTCGGCGCCGTCCTGGGTGCCGCGCTCGCCGCCGCAGGCCACGACGTCGTCGCCGCCTCCGGCCTGTCCGCCGCCTCCGCCGAGCGCGCCGCGCGCCTGCTGCCCGGCGTCCCCCTGCTGCCGGCCGACGCGGTGGTGGCCGCCGCCGACCTCGTGGTCCTCGCCGTGCCCGACGACACCCTGGCCGGGCTCGTGTCCGGGCTGGCCGAGACCGGTGCCTGGCGTGCGGGGCAACTGGTGTTCCACACCTCCGGGGCGCACGGGCTGGCCGTGCTGGCCCCCGCCGAGCAGGCCGGGGTGCTCGCCCTCGCGCTGCACCCGGCGATGACCTTCACCGGCGCCGCCGAGGACAGCGACCGGCTCGACGGCGCGCCCTTCGGCGTCACCAGCCGGCCCGAGCACCGCCCGGTCGCGGAGACGCTGGTGCTGGAGATGGGCGGTGAGCCGTTCTTCGTCGCCGAGGCCGACCGCGGGCTGTACCACGCGGCGCTGGTCACCGGCGCGAACCACCTGGTCACGCTCGTGGCCGAGGCGGCCGAGCTGCTGCGCACCGCCGGGGTGGCCGAGCCCGCGCGCGTGCTGGGCCCGCTGCTCAGCGCTGCCCTGGACAACGGCCTGCGCCGGGGCGACCGCGGGCTCACCGGGCCGGTCAGCCGCGGCGACGCCGGCACCGTCGCCCACCACCTGCGGACCCTGGGCGAGCGCGCCCCCGGGTCGGTCGCCGCCTACGTCGCCATGGCGCAGCGGACCGCCGGGCGGGCCGTGGCCGCCGGCCGGCTGCGCAGCCACGAGGCGGCGCCGGTGCTCGACGTCCTGGCCGCCGCGCGGCACGACGACACCGCGGGCTCGCGATGACCACCGGCAACCGTCCCGCCGTCGCCGGCTCCGCCGCCGAGCTGCGCCGGCTGGTGGCGGCGCTGCCCGGCCCCGTCGCCCTGGTGCCCACCATGGGGGCGCTGCACGAGGGGCACCGCACGCTGGTCCGGGCCGCGCGCGAACGGGCCGGCGGCGTCGTCGTCTCGGTGTTCGTGAACCCGACGCAGTTCGGTCCCGGCGAGGACTTCGACCGCTACCCCCGCACCTGGGACGCCGACCTCGCCGCGCTGGCCGAGGAGGGCGCGGACGTCGTCTTCCACCCGCCGGTCGAGGAGGTGTACCCGCCCGGTGCCGCCGGGGTGACCGTCGACCCGGGTCCGCTCGGCTCGGTGCTCGAGGGCGCGGTGCGGCCCGGCCACTTCGCCGGTGTGCTGACCGTCGTCGCCAAGCTGTTCGGGCTGGTGCGCCCCGACCTGGCCCTGTTCGGTGAGAAGGACTACCAGCAGCTCACCCTCATCCGCGCCATGTCGCGGGAGCTGGCGCTGGGCGTCGAGGTGGTCGGCGTCCCGACGGTCCGCGAGGACGACGGGCTGGCGCTGTCCAGCCGCAACCGCTACCTCTCCCCGGAACAGCGGGCCCGCGCCGCGACGTTGAGCCACGCCCTGCACGCAGGTGCCGCCGCCGGCCCGCAGGGACCCGGCGCCGTCCTGGCCGCCGCCCGCGCCGTCCTGGCCGAGGCCCCCGACCTGGTCCAGGACTACCTGGAACTGACCGATACCGATCTGGGACCGGCGCCGGCCGCCGGCCCCGCCCGGCTGCTCGTCGCCGTCCGCGCGGGCAGCACCCGACTCCTCGACAACACGGCAGTCCGACTGGGAGGCCCCCGATGATGCGCACGATGCTCAAGTCCAAGATCCACCGTGCGACGGTCACCCAGGCCGACCTGCACTACGTGGGCTCGGTGACCGTCGACGAGGACCTCCTCGACGCCGCCGACCTGCTGCCCGGTGAGCAGGTCGCGATCGTCGACATCACCAACGGCGCCCGCCTGGAGACCTACGTCATCCCCGGCGAGCGTGGCACCGGCGTGATCGGCATCAACGGCGCCGCCGCGCACCTGGTGCACCCGGGCGACATGGTCATCCTCATCAGCTACGGCGTGATGGACGAGACCGAGGCCAAGAGCTACATCCCCAAGGTCGTGCACGTCGACGGTGCCAACCGCGTCGTCGAGCTCGGCGGCGACCCGTCGGCGCCCGTGCCCGGGGCCACCGACCAGCAGCGCAGCGACCTCGGCGTCCCGATCCGGTGACCCGGTGCTGCTGACCGTCGACGTCGGCAACAGCCAGACCGTCCTCGCCACCTTCGACGGCGAGCGGAGGGTCGGGTCCTGGCGGGTGACGACGGCGCCCCGCGCCACCGCCGACGAGCTGCGGATGCTGTGGCGCGGCCTGCTCCGCGGCACCGAGGTCACCGGCGTCGCCGCCTGCTCGACGGTGCCCGCGCTGCTGCCGGCGCTGCGCCAGCTGCTGGACTCCCTCGAGGTGCCGGTGGTGCTGATCGGGCCCGGCGTGCGCACCGGCGTCCCGCTGCACGTGGACAACCCCCGCGAGGTCGGCGCCGACCGCGTGGTCACCGCCCTGGCGGCCGGCGAGCTGTTCGGCCGGGCACCCGACGGCGGCCGCCGTCCGGTGGTCGTCGTGGACTTCGGCACCTCCACCAACGTCGACGCCGTCGGCCCGGACGGGCAGTTCCTCGGCGGCGCCCTGGCCCCCGGGGTCGAGGTCAGCCGTGACGCACTGGCCAGCCGCGCGGCCCAGCTGCGGTCGGTCGAGCTGAGCTGCCCGCCGCACGCGATCGGCAAGAACACGGTTGCCGCGCTGCAGTCGGGGCTGGTTCTCGGGTTCGCCGGTCTCGTCGACGGGCTGGTCGGCCGCATCTCGGCCGAGCTGGTGGCGCAGTTCGGCACCGCGCCGGTCGTCGTCGCCACCGGCGGGCTGGCGCCGCTGCTCGTGGACAGCTGCCGCACGATCGGCGAGCGCGAGCCCGACCTCACCGTGCACGGGCTGCGCCTGGCGTTCCAGCGGCAGCAGGTCGCCGAGCGGCGCCCGGCCGCCCCGTAGGCTGGGCTCCCGTGACGGACGTGGGACCGAACGGGACGGGCGGCGACGACGGCGGCGAGGAGCTGCCGGAGCAGATGCGGGTCCGGCGCGCCAAGCTCGACCGCCTGCGCGACTCGGGGGTCGACCCCTACCCGGTCCGCGTCCCGCGCACGACCACGCTCGCCGCGGTCCGGACCGGCCACCCCGACCTGGAGCCGGACACGATGACCGGCGAGCGCGTCGGCGTCACCGGCCGGGTGATCTTCTTCCGCAACACCGGCAAGCTCTGCTTCGCCACCCTGCGCGAGGGGGACGCCGAGCTGCAGGTGATGCTGTCGCGCGACCGCGTGGGGGAGGAGGCGCTGGCCGCCTGGAAGTCCGACGTCGACCTCGGTGACCACGTCTTCGTCGAGGGCGAGGTCGGGACGTCGCGCCGCGGGGAGCTCTCCGTGTTCGCCGACTCCTGGCAGTTGACGGCCAAGGCGCTGCGCCCGCTTCCGGTGGCGCACAAGCCGATGAGCGAGGAGCTGCGCGTGCGCCGCCGCTACGTCGACCTCATCGTGCGCGACGAGGCCCGCCGCACCGTCCGGCAGCGGGCCACCGTCATGTCCACCCTGCGCGCGGGGCTGGCCCGGCGGGAGTTCATCGAGGTCGAGACGCCGATGCTGCAGACGGTGCACGGGGGTGCTGCGGCCCGGCCCTTCCGCACCCACATGAACGCCTTCGACCTCGACCTCTACCTGCGCATCGCGCCGGAGCTCTTCCTCAAGCGGTGCATCGTCGGCGGGCTGGACCGGGTCTTCGAGATCAACCGCAACTTCCGCAACGAGGGAGCCGACAGCTCGCACTCGCCGGAGTTCGCGATGCTGGAGTTCTACGCGGCCTACCTCGACTACCAGGACATCGCCGTCATCACCCGCGAACTGGTCCAGGAGAGCTGCGCGGCGCTGTTCGGCGACCACGTCGCCCGCCACCACGACGGCACCGAGCTCGACCTGTCGGGGGAGTGGCGGCAGGTGCGCCTGTTCGACCTGGTGAGCGAGGCGGTCGGGGAGCCGGTGTCCCCGGAGACCCCGATCGAGCAGCTGCGGGCGCTGGCCGAGCGGCACGAGGTGGGCATCGACCCGGCCTGGATCCACGGCAAGGTGGTCGAGGAGATCTTCGAGGCGCTGGTGCAGCCCTCGCTGCAGGAGCCCACGTTCGTCATGGACTACCCGGTGGACACCTCGCCGCTGACCCGGGCGCACCGCACGGATCCCGGCGTCGCCGAGAAGTGGGACCTCTACATCGGCGGCGTCGAGCGGGGCACCGGCTACTCCGAGCTGGTCGACCCCGTCGTGCAGCGGGAACGGTTCACCCAGCAGGCGCTGCTGGCCGCGGCGGGTGATCCCGAGGCGATGGTGCTCGACGAGGACTTCCTCGAGGCCCTCGAGTACGGCATGCCGCCGACCGGCGGAGTGGGAATGGGTATGGACCGGCTGATGATGACTCTCACCGGTCTCGGAATTCGGGAGACCATCCTGTTTCCGCTGGTCCGGCCAATCAGTTCCTGATCCCCCCGTATCCAGATCAGCCCTCTCGGGGAAATGATCGCGCAGCCATTTCCTGTTGGCGGCCATTCGTGCTGTAATGAGCGCCGCACCCGTCGGGTGCTATTTCCGTCCAGCCCCCGGGCTGCAGCGAATAGCGAGGAACGAATGGCGCGCAAGGTCCAGGTCATCCTGAGCGACGACCTCGACGAAAATCTCCCGGCCGACGAGACCGTCAGCTTCGCCCTGGACGGCACGTCGTACGAGATCGACCTGGCCGAGAAGAACGCCCAGGAGATGCGCGACGCGTTCGCCCGGTACATCTCGGCGGCGCGCAAGGTGGGTCGTGGCACCCGTTCCTCCGGGGGCGGTCGTTCCCGCGCCACCGGTGGTGGCGGTCGCATGGACCGCGAGCAGGCCGGCGCCATCCGCGACTGGGCCCGCAAGAACGGGCACGCGGTCAGCGACCGCGGCCGCATCCCGGCCAGCGTCGTCGAGGCCTACGAGGCCGCGCACTGACGGCCTCGTCCGGGGGCTCGGCCCGAGCCCGCGAGGGCTGAGAGGGACGAGGTCCTTCTGCTCGCCCCCGGCACTCGCCCCGCTCGCACCGGGACCCTGCGAGGGGGCCGTTCCATCCACTCACCGAGCCCGGTTCCCCTCGGGGGGCCGGGCTCGGTGGCGTCTCAGGGGACGGCGCGCCGCCGTCCGCTGACGGCGTAACGGCGGAGGAACACCGCACCACGGGGGCCCGTTGCACCGGGCAGCCATCCACCGCGCCGTCGGACGACGACGGGGCGGCGTGGTCCGCGACTACAGTGGAAAGACCGGTGCCCCCGCGCGCCGACGGACGTCGGGTGCTCCTTCCCAGAACGGGGAGGGCAGTGCCGGACCAGCCGGTCAGAGGAGAAGCAGCAGATGTTCGAACGGTTCACCGACCGAGCCCGACGGGTGGTCGTCCTGGCGCAGGAAGAAGCCAGGATGCTCAACCACAACTACATCGGCACCGAGCACATCCTCCTGGGCCTGATCCACGAGGGTGAGGGTGTCGCCGCCAAGGCCCTGGAGTCCCTCGGCATCTCGCTCGAGGGCGTCCGCCAGCAGGTGGAGGAGATCATCGGGCAGGGCCAGCAGGCGCCGTCCGGTCACATCCCCTTCACGCCGCGGGCGAAGAAGGTGCTGGAGCTGTCGCTGCGCGAGGCGCTGCAGCTCGGCCACAACTACATCGGCACCGAGCACATCCTGCTCGGCCTGATCCGCGAGGGCGAGGGCGTCGCCGCCCAGGTCCTCGTGAAGCTCGGCGCCGACCTCAACCGCGTCCGCCAGCAGGTCATCCAGCTGCTGAGCGGTTACCAGGGCAAGGAGCCGGCCGCGGCCGGCGGCCCGGCCGAGGGCACCCCCTCGACCTCCCTGGTCCTCGACCAGTTCGGCCGCAACCTCACCCAGGCCGCGCGCGACTCCAAGCTCGACCCGGTCATCGGGCGGGCCAAGGAGATCGAGCGGGTCATGCAGGTGCTGTCGCGGCGCACCAAGAACAACCCGGTCCTCATCGGCGAGCCCGGCGTCGGCAAGACCGCCGTCGTCGAGGGGCTGGCGCAGGCGATCGTCAAGGGCGAGGTGCCCGAGACGCTGAAGGACAAGCAGCTCTACACGCTGGACCTCGGCGCGCTCGTCGCCGGCTCCCGCTACCGCGGTGACTTCGAGGAGCGCCTCAAGAAGGTCCTCAAGGAGATCCGCACCCGCGGCGACATCATCCTGTTCATCGACGAGATCCACACCCTCGTCGGGGCCGGTGCCGCGGAGGGCGCGATCGACGCCGCCAGCATCCTGAAGCCGATGCTGGCCCGCGGTGAGCTGCAGACCATCGGTGCCACCACGCTCGACGAGTACCGCAAGCACCTGGAGAAGGACGCCGCGCTCGAGCGCCGCTTCCAGCCGATCCAGGTGGGCGAGCCGACGCTGGCCCACACGATCGAGATCCTCAAGGGCCTGCGCGACCGCTACGAGGCGCACCACCGGATCAGCATCACCGACGGCGCCCTCGTCGCCGCCGCGACGCTGGCCGACCGGTACATCTCCGACCGCTTCCTGCCGGACAAGGCGATCGACCTGATCGACGAGGCCGGTGCCCGGATGCGGATCAAGCGGATGACCGCACCGCCGGACCTGCGCGAGTTCGACGACAAGATCGCGGCCGTCCGCCGCGAGAAGGAGTCGGCGATCGACGCGCAGGACTTCGAGAAGGCCGCGTCGCTGCGCGACACCGAGAAGCAGCTGCTGGGCGAGAAGGCCGAGCGCGAGAAGCAGTGGAAGGCCGGCGACATGGACGTCGTCGCCGAGGTCGACGACGAGCAGATCGCCGAGGTGCTGGCCAACTGGACCGGCATCCCCGTCTTCAAGCTCACCGAGGAGGAGACCTCCCGTCTCCTGCGCATGGAGGACGAGCTCCACAAGCGGATCATCGGCCAGGAAGAGGCCATCAAGAGCGTCAGCCAGGCGATCCGGCGCACGCGGGCGGGCCTCAAGGACCCGCGCCGTCCCGGTGGCTCGTTCATCTTCGCCGGCCCCTCGGGTGTCGGTAAGACGGAGCTGGCGAAGGCGCTGGCGCAGTTCCTGTTCGGTGAGGACGACGCGCTCATCCAGATCGACATGGGTGAGTTCCACGACCGCTTCACGGTGTCCCGCCTCGTCGGTGCCCCTCCCGGTTACGTCGGTTACGACGAGGGCGGCCAGCTGACCGAGAAGGTGCGGCGCAAGCCGTTCTCGGTGGTCCTCTTCGACGAGATCGAGAAGGCGCACGCGGACGTGTTCAACACGCTGCTGCAGGTTCTCGAGGACGGCCGCCTCACCGATGGTCAGGGCCGGATCGTGGACTTCAAGAACACGATCCTGATCCTCACCACGAACCTCGGTACGCGCGACATCTCGAAGGCCGTGGGTCTCGGATTCCAGGCCGGTAACGACGACCAGTCGAACTACGACCGGATGAAGCTGAAGGTCAACGAGGAGCTCAAGCAGCACTTCCGGCCGGAGTTCCTCAACCGCATCGACGACATCGTCGTGTTCCACCAGCTGACCGAGAAGGAGATCATCCAGATCGTCGACCTGATGGTCAGCCGCGTGGAGGGCCAGCTGGCGAACAAGGACATGGCGCTGGAGATCACGCCCGCGGCCAAGAAGCTGCTGGCCGCCCGCGGCTTCGACCCCGTCCTGGGTGCCCGACCGCTGCGTCGCACCATCCAGCGCGAGATCGAGGACGCGCTCAGCGAGAAGATCCTCTACGGCGAGCTGTCCAGCGGGCAGATCATCGTGGTGGACGTCGACGACGCGGAGGGCCCCGCGCAGAAGTTCACCTTCCGCGGCGAGGCCAAGCCGATCGACCTGCCCGACACCCCGCCGGTCGCCCTCTCGGGCGCCGAGGGTGACGAGGACGGTCCGGCGGCGGCCGCCGAGTAGCACCCGGCACGACCGGCAGGGCCGCTCCCACCGCGAGGTGGGGGCGGCCCTGTCGCGTGTCCTGGCCCCGTCCCGCTTCCGGCCGCGCTCCGCCGGTGGTGCAGTGCGGTGCGGTGCTGTGCGACCACGATCAGGGCCCTGATCATCGAGCGTCCTCCCTCGGCGCACACCGTGAGGGAGGACGCTCCACGGTCGGGTCACCTGATCATCGCCTCAGCCGGGGAGCGTGAACAGGCCGTCCTCGGTCTGCTCGACCAGGCCGTCGGCCAGCAGCGAGTCCAGGCATCGGGACCGCTGGACGGCGTCGTCCCACGCGGGCTGGAGCGCTGCGGCATCGACGGGTCCGTGCACCGCCCGCAGGACGTCGAGCAGCCGGCCGCGCACCTGCCGGTCGGTGCCGGCGAACTTCTGCACCCGCCGGGGCGGCCCGTCGTGCGGCGGTGCCCCGGCCAGCCGCCACGCGCAACGTTCGCGCACCGGGCACGCGCCGCACCGAGGCGTGCCGGCGACGCACACCAGCGCGCCCAGCTCCATCACAGCCACGGAGAACCGCACGGCACGCTCGTCGTCCTCCGGCGCCAGCGCGGCGACGTCGGCGAGGTCGGCGGCTCGGGCGTTGCCCGCCTCGGCGCGGCCGTGCACCAGCCGCGCCACCACCCGGCGCACGTTGGTGTCGACGACGGGCTGGCGCCGGCCGTACCCGAAGCAGGCGACGGCGCGGGCGGTGTAGGTGCCGACCCCGGGCAGCGCCTCCAGCTCGGCGACGTCGGAGGGGACCACGCCCCCGTGCCGCTCGGTGATCGCGATGGCGGCCTCTCGCAAGCGCAGCGCCCGGCGGGGGTAGCCGAGCTTCCCCCACGCCCGGATCACCGCCGCGGGCGGCTGGGCAGCCAGGTCCGCAGGGGTGGGCCACCGGGCCACCCAGGACCGCCAGACGGGCTCCACGCGCGCCACAGGGGTCTGCTGGAGCATCACCTCGCTGACGAGGACGGCCCACGGGTCGACCTCCGGCGTCCGCCAGGGCAGGTCGCGGGCGGCGGTGGCGTACCAGTCGACGATCAGCTCGCCGACCGGGGCGGCGGTGGGGGAGGACGGCCCGGTCACGGGCGTCCAGTCTGCCGTGCGTGCGACGCGGCGTGCCGAGCGGACCAGCCCCGACCGGGCGCACTAGCGTTCCCGGCGTGTTGCACCCGGTCGGCCCGCTCCCCGCGGGCGTGTACTGGCGGCGCCGGCTGACCGTGCTGGTGCTCCTGCTGGCCTTCCTGGGCGGGCTGGTCTGGCTCGTGCTGGCCCTGGTGCCCGGTAGCGGGGAGAGCGGGTCCGCCGGCTCGTCCACCACCGCGGCCGCGCAGACCGGACCGCCGGCGCTGGAGCAGGTCGTGCCCGCGATCTCCGGGGTCCGGACGCCCGCCACCACGGCTCCACCGAGCGAGCCGCCGGTCCCGGCAGGGCCGACCCCGGGCGGGCCGTGCACCGACGAGATGCTGGGGCTGGAGGTGCGCACTCCCGGCGCGGCCGCCGTGGGCGCCAAGCCGACGTTCGAGCTCGTGGTGGTCAACACCTCGCCGGTCCCCTGCGTGCGGACGCTGGACAAGCAATTGCAGGAGCTCGTGATGGTCGACGCCGCGGGGGCCCGGGTTTGGGGCAGCAACGACTGCTTTCCCGAGAGCAGCAGCGACCAGCGCACGCTGGTCCCCGGGGAGCCGGTGGTCTTCCCGGTCCAGTGGGGCGGGCTCACCAGCGAGCCGACGTGCACCGCGCCGCGGGTGACGCCCGCGCCGGGGAGCTACGTGCTCCGCGGTCGCCTGGACACCAAGGTGTCCGGCGACGCCCCGATCAGCCTCCAGTAGGGCCCCCTTCCGGGCCCGCCCCGAGCGTGCGAGGGGAGGCTCTCAGCTGTAGCGGTCGAGGATGGAGGTCTCGGCCAGCCGGGACAGCCCCTCGCGGATGCCGCGCGCCCGGGCCTCCCCGACGCCCTCCACGGCGAGCAGGTCCTCGATGGTGGCGGCCAGCAGCTTCTGCAGACCCCCGAAGTGCTCGACGAGCCGGTCGATGATGCCCGCGGGCAGCCGGGGCACCCGGGCGAGCAGGCGGTATCCCCGCGGGCTCACCGGGGAGTCGAGGGCGTCGGGCGACGTGGGCAGCCCGTAGCAGCGGGCGACGGCGGAGAGGTCGAGCAGCTCCGTGGCGGTGAGCGCCCGCAGATCGGTGAGCACCTGGTCGATCGTGCGGGTCCGCCGGCCACCGGCGGGGAGGTAGTCGCGGACGAGCAGCCCGCGGTCCTCCTCGACGCCGGCGAGCATCTCGTCGAGCTGCAGGGCCAGCAGCCGGCCGTCGGTGCCGAGCTCGACGACGAAGCCCTCGATCTCGTCGGCGATCCGCCGCACCATCTCCAGCCGCTGGCTGACGCTCATCGCGTCGCGCACGGTCACGAGGTCCTCGATCTCGAGCGCGGAGAGCGTGCTCGCGACCTCGTCCAGCCGCAGCTTGTAGCGCTCCAGCGCGGCGAGCGCCTGGTTGGCCCGGGCGAGGATCGTCGTCGGGTGCTCGAGGGTGTACCGCCGGCCGGCCACGTACACGCTGATGATGTGCATCGACTGGCTCACCGAGATCACCGGGAAGCCGGTCTGCACGGCGACCCGCTCCGCGGTGCGGTGCCGCGTGCCCGACTCCTCGGTCGGGACGGTCGGGTCGGGCATGAGGTGGACGCCGGCCCGGACGATGCGGCTGCCGTCGTAGGAGACGATGACCGCGCCGTCCATCTTCGCCAGCTCGCGCAGCCGGGTGGCCGAGAGCGCGACGTCCAGCGCGAACCCGCCGGTGCAGATCGACTCGACCACCCGGTCGTACCCCAGCACGATCAGCGCTCCGGTGCGGCCGGCCAGGATCCGCTCGAGGCCGTCGCGCAGCGCCGTGCCGGGAGCGATGCGGCCGAGGAGTTCGCGCAAGGCGATGTCGGGGTCCACGGCGGCGGGCACGAGGTCTCCTGACGGTCGAGTGGTACGGCATCCGAGTCTACGTACCCGTGTGACCGACCGGGCACGCTCGGGGGGGCGGTCGGTGCGCACCGTCCGCATACGGAACCCTACGGGCTCAGAACATGCGGTGGAAGGCCGCCCCCAGGTCGGGGACCTCGATCAGCCGCATGCCGGCCGGGGCGGCGCCGGCGTCCGGCGGGACCAGGGCCACGCGATACCCCTGGCGGGCGGCCTCGGCGAGTCGGCGGCCGGTGCCGCCGACTCGGCGGATCTCCCCCGAGAGACCGACCTCGCCGAGGGCCACCAGCCCCGCCGGCAGCGGGGTGTCCTTGGCGGCGGAGGCGATCGCCAGCGCCAGGGCGAGGTCGGCGGCCGGCTCGGCGATCCGCACCCCGCCGACGGAGGCGGCGAACACGTCGGCGTCGGCCAGCTTGACCCGGCCACGGCGCTCCACCACGGCGTTCACCATGGCCACCCGCTGGGAGTCCAGGCCGCTGACGGCCCGGCGGGGCGAGCCGCCGCCGCTCGTGCTGGCGACGAGGGCCTGCACCTCGGCCAGCAGCGGCCGGCTGCCCTCCAGGGTGACGGTGACGCAGCTGCCCGGCACCGGGTCGCTGCGCCGCGACACGAAGAGCGCCGACGGGTCGGGCACGCCCACGACCCCGCTGTCCCCGATCTCGAAGCAGCCGATCTCGTCGGCCGGGCCGAACCGGTTCTTGGTGGCCCGGACCATGCGCAGCGTCGAGTGCCGCTCGCCGTCGAAGGAGACCACGACGTCGACGAGGTGCTCGAGCGTGCGCGGTCCGGCGATGGCGCCGTCCTTCGTGACGTGCCCCACGAGGATCGTGGTCATGCCGCGGGTCTTCGCGACGCCGGTCAGGGCCGATGCCACGGCGCGGACCTGCGTGGAACCGCCGTCAGTCCCCTCGACGGCAGGGGAGCGGACGGTCTGCACGCTGTCGAGCACCAGCAGCGAGGGGTTGACCGCCTCGACGTGGGCGAGCACCGCGGACAGCTCCGTCTCGGCCGCGAGGTACAGCCGGTCGTGCAGGGCGCCGATCCGCTCCGCGCGGAGCCGGACCTGCCCGGCCGACTCCTCGCCGGAGACCACCAGCGTGGGCCCTCCGGCGGCGGCGACCCGGTGGGCCACCTCGAGCAGCAGCGTGGACTTGCCGACCCCGGGCTCCCCGGCGACGAGGAGCACCGCACCCGGCACGAGACCCCCGCCGAGCACGCGGTCGAACTCGGCGATCCCGGTGGGCACCGCGCGAGCGCCGGCGAGCTCCACCTCGGCGATCGGCCGGGCCGGCGCGCTCACCTGCCCGGCCGACACGGCCCGCAGCCCGGTGGCCGGGGCGCCGAGCTCCTGCAGGGTGCCCCAGGCCTGGCACTCGGGGCAGCGCCCGACCCACTTCGCCGAGGCGTAGCCGCACTCGGTGCAGCGGTGGGCAGGGCGGGACTTCACTCCGGCAGGTGGCACGCCGGGCACGCTAGCCGCGGCCACCGACAGTTCCCCGGAGAACGCGCGACGGCGGCTCCCGGGCAGGAGCCGCCGTCGCGGGGTGGAGCGTGGGTGGTGGTCAGTTCTCGGGGTTGCCGCCGCCGGCGACCTCGGTGTTCTCCCGGTTGCCCTCTTCGGCGGCGCCGCCGGTCTCGCCCTCCTCCTCGTGGTGGAAGTCGAAGGACTCGTCGCGCTCGCGGAACTCCTCGAACGCGGCGACCGGGACCACCGTGGTGACCTCGCCGGCGTTCTCGAAGGTGAACGTCAGCTCGAGGATCCGGCCGGTGGTGAGCGGCTCGTCGAGGTCGGTGAGCGTGATCGCGGCGTCGCCGTCCCCGCCGAGGAAGACGGAGGAACCCGCCGGGATCACCAGTTCGCCGTCGCCTGCGGTGGTGCCCGTGTCCTCCGTGGAGCCGGCGCCGGTGCCCGGCGGCTGCGCGCTGGGGGACGCGGCGCTCCCGGCGTCGATCTCGACGTCGCCGAAGCCCTCACCGGAGACCCCGGTCAGGGTGTCGTCCTCCTGGCCGGTGTTGACGATGGCCAGCCGGAGCGGTGCGTCCCCGCCCGCCGGGTACTCGCCGTCCTCCGGGGCGGCGACGGCGATCTGGCGCAGCACGATGTCATCACTCACCTCGGCGGTCGCGCCGACCTTGTCGCGCTCCTGCTCGGCGGTCTGCGTGACCTGGCCGGCGCTGCACGCCGAGAGGGCGAAGGGGGAGAAGAGCAGAACGCCCATCGTGGCGGCGCGCAGAGCGCGGTTCACGGCTGTCGACCTCCAGCAGGACCGTGCCGGCCACCGGGGAGTCGGTGGCGCGGAGACGTGCCGAGCGTATCGGTCGCCCGACGGGCCTGCCCGCAGGGAGCCGTCCGCGTCGCGACCCGACGCCTCCGGAGCCGGTCAGGCCAGGCTCGAACCGCTGCCGACCAGCAGGGCGACGTCCAGCACCGTCAGCAGCATGACGGCGGGGAAGGCGAGGCCACGTAAGCGCGGTGTGCCCGCGAGGGCGGCGACCGCGGCGGCGGGCACGGCCAGGGCGAGGGCGGCCCAGCCGGCGGGCCCCGGTGGCCCCGGCGGGCCCAGGACCAGCACCAGCGTCGCGCCGGCCAGCAGCAGCGCGCCGCAGCCCGCGGAGACCCGCGCCCCGAGCCGGTGCGGCAGCCCGCGGACGCCGGTGGCCAGGTCCTCCTCGAGGTCGGGGGCGACGTTGGCCAGGTGGGCCGCCCCGCCCAGCGCCGCGCCGGCCGCCACGAGCCACCACGGGGGCGCGGGTGTCCCGGGAGCGGCGGCGACCACCCCGGCGGGCAGTGCCCCGAAACCCACCACGTAGCCCGCGCCGGACCAGGCGGTGCGCTTGAGCCCGGCGTTGTAGGCCCAGCCGCTCGCGACGAGCAGCAGCAGGAGGGCGCCGGGGACCAGTCCCAGGACGAGCGAGAGGACGACGGTCGTGGCGGCGGCGGCGAGGGCCGCGCTCCGCAGCGTGGCCGGCGCGACGGCGCCCTGCACCACCGGCTTGTCCGCCCGTGCGACGGCGCGGTCGCGGTCGGCGTCGAGCCAGTCGTTGCTCCAGCCGATGGAGGCCTGACCTGCGAGGACGGCCACGCAGAGCAGGGCGGTGCGCGCCGGCGGGACGTCGGCGGCGACGGCCAGCAGCGTGGCCACGGTGGTGACCGCCACGGTCGGCCCCAGGTGGGTCGCGCGGACCAGCGCGCGGGTCGTCGCGCCCGGCCGGGCGGCGCCCGCAGGCACATCAACCACGGTCTGTCAACCCCTCCGACGCGTCGACCCAAGCCGCTGACCTGCATATTTACTGCCCGGCGCCGATCCGTTGGTCAGTCTGCCGTGCTAACCTTGGGGGAGCGAAAGGGGTCACATCCACATGGGCTTCACTGTCGGCGAGACCGTCGTCTACCCGCACCACGGTGCCGCGCTCATCGAGGCGATCGAGAAGCGCACGATCAAGGGTGAAGAGAAGGCCTACCTCGTGCTGAAGGTCGCCCAGGGCGACCTCACCGTGCGCGTGCCGGCCGACAACGCAGAGATCGTCGGCGTCCGTGACGTCGTCGGTCAGGAGGGGCTCAACCGGGTGTTCGAGGTGCTCCGCGCCCCGCACACGGAGGAGCCGACGAACTGGTCGCGCCGCTACAAGGCCAACCTCGAGAAGCTGGCCTCCGGCGACGTGAACAAGGTCGCCGAGGTCGTCCGCGACCTCTGGCGCCGTGACAAGGACCGCGGCCTCTCCGCCGGCGAGAAGCGGATGCTCTCCAAGGCCCGCCAGATCCTGGTGAGCGAGCTCGCGCTCGCCGAGGGCACGAACGAGGACAAGGCCGAGGTCCTGCTCGACGAGGTCCTCGCCAGCTGAGTGCTCCGCGCTCCCGCACATCCCACCGAACCGCTCCCGTGCACGCTGTCGCCATCGTCGCAGCGGCCGGGAGCGGTTCGCGTCTGGGGGCTGCGCAGCCGAAGGCGCTGGTGAAGCTCGGTGGGCGGCCGCTGGTCGCCTGGGCCGTCGACGCCCTGCTCGCCGGTGGGGTCGCCGAGGTGGTCGTCACCGTCCCGCCCGCGGAACGAGCCGCCTTCGCCGCCGCGCTGCCCGGGGCGGTGCGGCTCGTCGACGGCGGGGCCACCCGGACCGCATCGGTGCGCGCGGGGCTCGCCGCGGCCGGCCCGCTGGCCGACGCGGTCCTGGTGCACGACGCCGCCCGGCCGCTCACCCCGCCCGACGCCGTGGCCCGGGTGCTGGATGCCCTGGCCGGTGGCGCGCGCGCCGTCGTCCCGGTGCTGCCGGTCGTCGACACCACCGTCCTGGTGGACGACGACGGGGTGGTCGCCGAAGCCGTCCCCCGTGCGCCGCTGCGTCGGGTGCAGACCCCGCAGGGCTTCGACCGCGCCACCCTGGTCGCCGCGTACGCCGCCCTCGACGACGCGGCCGCGTTCACGGACGACGCCGCCGTAGTCCGCGCCGCCGGTGTCCCGGTGCGCACCGTCCCCGGTGACGAGCGATCCGCCAAGATCACCGTTCCCCACGACCTGGCGCTCGCCGAGCTGAGCGTCGGCCTGACCGCGAGCGAGGTGCACCCGTGACCGTGCTGCCCCGCGTCGGCATCGGCACCGACGTCCACCCCGTGGTCGCGGGGCGGCCCTGCCGCCTGGCCGGGCTCGACTGGCCGGCCACCCACGGCTGCGCCGGCCACTCGGACGGCGACGTGGTGGCCCACGCGCTCACCGACGCCGTGCTGTCCGCGGCCGGTCTCGGTGACATCGGCGGCCTGCTGGGCACCGACGACCCGCGCTGGGCCGGGGCCGCCGGCATCGCCGTCCTCGAGTACGTCCGCGATGTCGTGACCGGCCTCGGCTGGGAGATCGGCAACGCGTCGGTGCAGCTGATCGCCAACAGCCCGAGGCTCGGCCCGCGCCGGGCGGAGGCCGAGGCGGCGCTGTCGGCCGCGCTCGGAGCGCCGGTCAGCGTGGCGGCCACCACCACCGACGGCCTCGGCCTGACCGGCCGGGGGGAGGGTCGGGCCGCCGTGGCGACCGCGCTCGTGGTCCGGACGGGGGAGGAGCCCTCGCCGGCGGCGGAAGGGCCCGCGCCGACTCCGTAGACTTCCGGCAGTGAGCCTCCGCCTGTACGACACGGCCGCCCGCGCGGTCCGCGACTTCACGCCCCTGCGTGCCGGTCACGCGTCGGTCTACGTCTGCGGCCTCACCGTGCAGGGCCCGCCGCACGTCGGGCACGTCCGGGCGGCGGTCTCCTTCGACGTCCTGCGGCGCTGGCTGATGGCGCGCGGCCTCCAGGTCACCTACGTCCGCAACGTCACCGACATCGACGACAAGATCCTCACGAAGGCCGACGAGCACGACGTCCCGTGGTGGGCCTGGGCGTTCGAGAACGAGCGGGCCAGCACCCGCGCCTATGACGTCCTCGGCGTCCTGCCGCCCACGTACGAGCCGCGCGCCACCGGGCACGTCCCGGAGATGGTCGAGCTCATGCAGCGGCTGATCGACCGCGGGCACGCCTACGCCGTCGACGGTGACGTCTACTTCGACGTCCGCTCCTTCCCGGAGTACGGGCAGCTCACCGGGCAGCGGCTCGACGCCCTGGAGCCCGCCGCCGACACCGACAGCGACGAGCGCAAGCGCGACCCCCGCGACTTCGCGCTCTGGAAGGCGGCCAAGCCCGCCGAGCCGGCGACGGCCTCCTGGCCGACCCCGTGGGGGCGTGGCCGCCCGGGCTGGCACCTGGAGTGCTCGGCGATGGCCGGCAAGTACCTGGGCGCGGCGTTCGACATCCACGGTGGTGGCCTGGACCTGCGCTTCCCGCACCACGAGAACGAGCAGGCGCAGTCCCGGGCGGCCGGCGACGGGTTCGCCCGGTACTGGATGCACAACGGCTGGGTCACCCTCGGCGGCGAGAAGATGAGCAAGTCGCTGGGCAACACAGCGCTCGTGGACGAGGTGGTGCAGCGCGTGCGCCCGGTCGAGCTGCGCTACTACCTGGTCGCCCCGCACTACCGGTCGACGATCGAGTTCACCGACGCGGCGCTCGAGGAGGCCGGGCAGGCCTACCGGCGGATCGAGTCGTTCGTGAAGCGAGCGGCGGAGCGGGTCGGCGCGGATGCCGGGGCCCCCGTGCTCTGCGCCGACTTCGGCAACGCGCTCGACGACGACCTCGGCACCCCGGCGGCGATCGCAGCGATCCACGAGACGGTGCGCCAGGGCAACACCGCGCTGGCCGACGGGGACGAGCGGGCGGTCGCGGGCACCCTCGGCTCGGTGCGCGCGATGCTCGGCGCCCTCGGGCTCGACCCGCTCGACCCGCAGTGGGCGGCCGGCTCGGACGACCGGCTGGCGCAGGCCACCGACGGGCTGGTGGCGCTGGCGCTCGAGCAGCGGCAGGCTGCCCGGGCGCGCAAGGACTTCGCGGCGGCGGACGCGATCCGCGACCGGCTCGCCGCCCTCGGCGTCTCCGTCGAGGACACCCCCCAGGGACCCCGATGGGAGCTGACCCGCTGATGGCCGGCAACAGCCAGCGCCGTGGCCGCACGACCGGTGCGGGCAAGAAGGGCGCCACCGCCGGTACCGGCGGGAAGAACCGCCGGTCGCTGGCCGGCCGCGGCGCCACCCCGCCGGCCGAGCAGCGGTACGGGCACCCGGCCCAGCGCCGCGCGCAGGCCCAGGAGCGCCAGCGGGCCGACCGGGCGCGGGCCCGCCAGCGCGCCGAGGAGGCGCCGGAGCTGCTGCTCGGCCGCAACCCCGTCGTCGAGGCGCTGCGCGCGCAGATCCCGGCGACGGCGCTGTACGTCGTCACCGGGGACGCCACGCGCGGCGGTACCGACGAGCGGATCACCGAGGCCCTCGCGCTGGCGGCCGACCGCGGGCTGCCGCTGCTCGAGGTGGGCAGGGCCGAGTTCGACCGCATGGCGCAGGGCGCCCTGCACCAGGGCATCGGCCTGCAGGTGCCGCCGTACGACTACGCGCACCCCGACGACCTGCTCGACATCGCCCGCGACTCGGGCCGGGCCCCCCTGGTCGTGGCGATGGACGGGGTGACCGATCCGCGCAACCTCGGCGCCGTCGTCCGGTCGGCGGCCGCCTTCGACGCGCACGGCGTCGTCGTGCCGCAGCGCCGCGCGGTGGGGATGACGGCCTCGGCGTGGCGCACCAGCGCCGGTGCGGCGGCCCGGCTGCGCGTCGCCCGGGCGGTCAACCTGCCGCGGGCGCTGGCCGCCTACCAGGACGCCGGGCTGCAGACCGTGGGCCTGGCCGGTGACGGCGACGTCGACCTGCACGAGTACGACGGGTTCGCCGACCCGGTCGCCCTCGTCGTCGGCGCGGAGGGCACCGGGCTGTCGCGGCTGGTGCGGGAGAAGTGCGACGTCGTCGTGCGCATCCCGATCTCGCGCGGGACCGAGTCGCTCAACGTCAGCGTCGCCGCCGGGATCGCCCTCTACCAGGCGGCGCAGCGCCGCAGCCCGGGCGCGGCCCGCTAGCGACCCCGCGCGCCGGACCGTTGCGCCCCTTCGGGGACCCGGAGGACACTCCCGGCCACCGTTCCGAGGAGGGCAGCGTGCGCATCAGCCAACTGCTCCGGCGCAAGGGGTCGGAGGTCGCCACCATCGACGGGTCCGCGAGCATCCGGTCGGCCCTCGCGCTGCTGGCGGAGAGGGGGATCGGTGCCCTCGTCGTCTCCTCGGACGGCCGCCGGGTCGACGGCATCGTCTCGGAGCGGGACGTCGCCCGGGGCCTCCACGACCGGGGGAGCGACCTCCTCGAGCACCCGGTGTCCAGCGTGATGACGACGCAGGTGCACGTGTGCCCGCCCGACGCGACCGTGGACGGCCTCGCGCGCACGATGACCGACCACCGGGTGCGGCACGTCCCCGTCGTCGCCGACGGCGTCCTGGTCGGCATCGTCTCGATCGGCGACGTCGTCAAGGCGCGGCTGGACGAGCTCGAGGCCGAGCGCCAGCAGCTGGTCGACTACATCCAGGCCTGACGCCCGGCCGGGGCCATGAGGTCAGCCGAGCAGCTGGGCCACCGTGTAGATGACCAGGCCGGCGAGGCCGCCGACGACGGTGCCGTTCACCCGGATCCACTGGAGGTCGCGGCCCACCTGGAGCTCGATCCGCCGGCTGGTCTCGTCGGTGTCCCACCGGGCGACGGTGCTGCTGACCAGGTCGGCGAGGTCACCGGAGAAGCGCTCGGCGACGTAGCCCGCCACCTGGCCGCTGTGCCGCTGCACGAGCTCGCGCACGGTCGGGTCGGTCCGCAGCAGCCGGGCGCCGTCGAGGATCAGCGCCGTCACGCGGGCGCGCAGCGGGGACGTCGGGTCGGCCGCGGCGGTCAGCACCGCGTCCTTCGCCGTCGTCCAGAGCGAGCCCGACCAGTCGCGCACCGCGGGGTGCGCCAGCACCTCGTGCTTGAACTCCTCCACCCGCGCGGCGGCGGCGGGGTCGGTGCGCAGGGCGTGCACGTAGGCGCGCAGCCGGGCGTCGTAGGCGCGGCGGAGCTCGTGGCGGGGGTCGGCGGCGACCTCGGCCAGGAAGCGGTGCACCCCGGTGAAGGCCCGGTCGAACACCCGGTCGTCCACCCAGTCGGGCACCCAGGCGGGGGAGGCGTCACCCAGCTGCGCCCGGAACACCAGCCGGTTCTCGTCGAGGAACCGGGACATGAGCCGCATGGCCGCGGAGAGCACCTCCTGGTGCCGGTCGCCGTCGACCACGAGCTCCAGCACCCGGGCCAGCGCCGGGGCGGCGGGGGTCTCGTGCAGCTTGCGCTCGACCAGCGCGGCGACGGCCGGTTGCACCTCGTCGTCCTTGAGCAGCTGGGTGATGCCGGTGAGCGCGGTGGCGGCATCACCGCCCAGCCGCTCGGCGCGCCCGGGGGCGGCCAGGAAGGCGCCCAGCCGGCCGGGGACGTCGATCGTGGCGAGCTTCTCCGCGACGACGGCGCGGGTCAGGAAGTTCTCCTGCACGAAGCTGCCCAGGCTCTCGCCGATCTGGTCCTTCTTGCGCGGGATGATCGCGGTGTGCGGGATGGGCAGCCGCAGCGGGTGCCGGAAGAGCGCGGTGACGGCGAACCAGTCCGCCAGCGCCCCCACCATGGAGGCCTCGGCCGTCGCCCGGACGTAGCCGACCCACGCCCCGGCGTCCTCGCCCAGCAGCACGCAGGCCAGGAAGACTGCTGCGGCCAGCAGGAACAGGCCGGTCGCCAGCCGCTTCATCCGGGCCAGGTCGCGCGCCCTGGCCGGGTCGTCGAGCGAGCCGGCCAGGGGGACGGTCAGTCGGGGGGCGGCCACCCGGCCCAGCCTAGGGAGCCGGGTCGGGTGGTCGCCGGGGTCTCAGCTGGTCTCGCCCAGGGTGACCTCGATGGTGCGGGTGTCCGCCCCGCGGCGCACCGTCAGCTCGACCGTCTCGCCGGGGGTCCGGCTGCGGATGGCAGCGGTCAGCTCGGTGGACGTGGTGATCGGGCGCTGCCCGACGGCGGTGACGACGTCACCGACCTGCAGCCCGGCCTCCTCGGCCGCGCTGCCCGGCTCCACGGTGGCCACCTCGGCGCCGGTGCCGACCTCGCGGTTCTGGTCGTCGGCGGCGGTGCCGGCCCGGACGCCCAGGTAGGCGCGGGTCGCGGTGCCGGTCTCGATGATCTCCTGGGCCACCCGCTGCGCGGTGTTGCCCGGGATGGCGAAGCCGACGCCGATGTTGCCGCTCTGCCCCTGCCCGCCGGGCGTGCCCGAGGCGACGGTGGCGATCGCGGTGTTGATGCCGATGACCTCACCGGCGCCGTCGACCAGCGCGCCGCCGGAGTTGCCGGGGTTGATCGCCGCGTCGGTCTGGATCGCGTCCAGAACGGTGGCGTCGTCCTGCGTCGAACCGGTGGCCACGGCGCGGCCGGTGGCGCTGATGATGCCGTCGGTCACGGTGTTCGACAGCCCCAGCGGGGCGCCGATGGCGACGGCGACGTCACCGATCTGCACCTCGTCGGAGTCGGCGAAGGTGGCGGGGACGAGGTCCTGCGCGCCGTCGAGGCGGAGCACGGCCAGGTCGAACGCGGGGTCGGTGCCCACGATCTGGGCGTCGTAGAGGGTGCCGTCGGAGGTGCGCACCTGGACGGAGCCGTTCCCGCTCGCCCCATCGGCGACGACGTGGTTGTTGGTGAGCACGTAACCGTCGGCGGTCAGCACGACCCCGGAGCCGCTGCCCGCACCGGAGCCGCTGCTCACGTACACGGTGACGACGCTCGGCGCGGCCTTGGCGGCGGCGGCCGTGGCGGTGGTCGCCCGGTCGGGGTTCTGGATGGTCACGCTCTGCGCGGAGGCGGGCGAACCGGTGCCGGCGGCCGGCTCGTCGAGCAGCGTGACGACACCGGCTCCGGCGCCGCCGCCGATCAGGGCACCGGCCACCAGGCCGGCCAGCCCGATCCGCAGCCGGCTCCCGCGGCGCGGGGCGCGCTGCTCGGCCGGCGGCGTCGGCAGCCCGCCGTAGCCCTGGTAGCCCGGCGCCAGCACGGGCTGGGGGGTCGTCGGCTGCGGCGCCGCCGGCGGCTGCCAGGCGAACTGCTGCCCCGCGCCGGGGTACTGGTGCTGGTGCTCGGTCACGCGTCGTTCCTCTCCTCGCAGCCGTCCGGCCGCTGCGTCGGAACCCACTGTCGGCCCGTCCTCTGGTGCAACGCTGGAGGAGTGCTGTGAGCTTCCTGGACGCCCGGATCAGCGCGGGACGGGGAGGATCCGGCCGCGGGCGACGAGCTCGGTGACCGCCCAGACGGCGAGCACCTCGGCGGCCAGAAGCCCGACGAGGACCAGCAGCTGCGCCGCCCCGGCCTCCAGCGGGGTGCCGCCGCCCAGCAGCACGCCGACGAAGGCGCCGGGCAGGGTGACCAGCCCGACCGTCCGGGTCTGGTCCAGCGGCGGAACGAGCGCCGTGCCCGCCACCGGGCGGCCGACCAGCAGGACCGCGTCGCGGGGGAGCAGCCCGACCGCGAGGGCGGCCTCCACCTCGCCGTGCCGCTGGCCGAGCTCCTCGCGCAGGCGCCGGCCCGCGAGCGAGGTGGCGGTCATGGCGCCGCCGATGAGGATGCCGGCGATGGGGATGACCGCCTCGCCGCGGAGCGGGACGGTGCCGCTGGCCAGCACGAGGGCGACCACGGGCGCGGCGCCGCCGACCACCGGGACGGCGGTGGCCGCCAGCCGGCCGGGAGCGCCGGGTGAGCGCAGCGGCCGGCCGGTGGCCCGCCCGGCCGCGGTGGCGGTCGCCACCGACACCATGAGCAGCACGAAGGCCGCGGACAGCCACAGCGACCCGACCACGACCAGCAGCACGGCCGACACGACGGCGAGCTGCACGGTGGCGCGCCCCGCCGCGACCAGGACCGACCGGCCCTCGCCGAGCCCGGACACCCGCCCGCTCACGGCGGCCAGCGCGGTCAGCGCGACCAGGACCGCGCCGAGGCGGAGGTCGACGTCGACGACCGAGGACCCCACGACGCCGATCCTGCCTGGTCACCTGGCCGCCCGGCGGAGCGGGGCGCCGGTCGCGGAACTCGGTGTGCAGCAGCCCTCGCAGGCGGGTAGTGGGCGGGCCTGAGCCGGGAACCGCGCCTGCGGCCCGCTGCCCGTCCCGTCGGCCTCGTGGAGCTGTCCGTGCCCGTCCGTGGTCCTCTCGTCCGGTTCCTCATCGGCCTCGGTGTGGCCTGCGCCGCCGTGCTGGCGGTCGTCGGCGGCATCGCGCTCCGGGGGCCGGGCCTGGTGGCGGTGTGCGTCTCCGGCGCGCTCGCCGGGTGCGTGGCCGCCGGGGTGGCGCGCGAGGCGCCGCGACCGGCGCGCCGGTCGGTGCTCGAGTCGGCCGGTCAGGCGGCGGCCGTGACGATCGGGGCGCTGCTGGTGGTGAGCGGGACGGCGGTGCTCGCCGGGGGGGCCGTGGCGCTGCTGCTGGTCGGGCTCGGCGCCGCCGGGTGGGCCGCGCTCCGGTGGGCCCGGGACCGCCGCGAGGCGGCCCTCCGCGCAATGCCGCCGGCCGGCGCCGGGGGCGAGCCGGCGATCACCGTGGACGGGGCGTCGACGGCGACCCTGGGGGAGGAGTGGCGCCGCACGGGGGTCCAGCTGCAGCGGTCGCTGACCCCTGCGGTGCGGCAGCGGCTGGTGACCCGGCGGGCGCAGGTGCTCGACGAGCTGGAGCGCCGGGACCCGGACGGGTTCGCCCGCTGGCTGGCCGCCGGGCCCCTGGGGAGCGTCGACCCGACCGGCTTCGTCCGCGGCACCCCGCCGCGCGCCGACCCCAGCGCGGAGACCGAGGCCGCCTGACCGCCGGGATCCCCGGCGCCGGGGCGTCGGCCGTCCCTGACGTGGTCCCTAGACTCGTCCCGGGACCTGTCCCCACGTCCCGCCGGCGTGGCGCAACTGGTAGCGCACCCGACTTGTAATCGGGCGGTTAGGGGTTCGAGTCCCCTCGTCGGCTCAGTCGAAGCTCCCCGCGCCGTCGCGCCGGTACGGGGACAGCCGCTCCACCCGCGCCCGCTCGACGCGTTCGGCGCGCAGCCGGGCCGCCGTCCCCGGCTCGTAACCCGCCTTGGCCACGCGGTGCTCGGTGGTCTCGACCATGTAGGCCAGCGAGAACAGCAGCCCCAGCAGCAGCCCGCCGCCGGCCGCGGAGGCCCGGTAGGCCAGCGGGACGGGGACGAGCAGCAGGCACACCACGACGAGCGGCAGCAGCTGCACGACGGCCCGTGCCAGGTGCCGCCACACCCAGGTGCTGCAGGTGGTGTCGGCCAGCACCCACGGCGCCAGCTCGCGGGGCAGCCCCCCGCCGTACGCGTACCAGACCCACTGCAGGGGGCCGGGGCGCTGCATGCTCACGCCCTCGACGGTAGGCCTCTCCGGTCGCGTGCGGCCGGCCCCGGCCACGGGCGTACGGTGCCGCCGTGGACGAGCGTCGCCTGGGGGTGGTCTCGGGGCTCGGCGCCTACGCCCTCTGGGGCATCTTCCCGCTGTACTTCCCGCTCCTGGAGCCCGCCGGCGGCCTGGAGATCGTGGCCCACCGGGTGCTCTGGTCGCTGCTGTTCGTCGCGCTCGTGCTCACCGCCGTCCGCCGCTGGGGGCACGTGCGCGGCGCGATCGCCAGCCCGCGCACGCTCCTGGTCCTGGCCGGTGCAGCGGTGCTGATCGCCACCAACTGGCTGATCTACGTCTACGGGGTCAACTCCGGGCAGGTCGTGGAGACCTCCCTCGGCTACTTCATCAACCCGCTGGTCAGCGTGCTCCTGGGCGTCGTCGTCTTCGCCGAGCGGCTGCGCCGCCTGCAGTGGGTCGCCGTCGGCATCGCCACCGTCGCCGTCGTGGTCCTCACCGTCGACTACGGCCGCCCCCCGTGGATCGCGCTGGGCCTGGCGCTCTCCTTCGCCCTGTACGGGCTGATGAAGAAGCTGGTCCGGGTCGAGGCGGCGCCGGGGCTGTTCCTGGAGACGGCGCTGGTGGCGGTCCCGGCCGGTGCGGTCCTCGCCGTCCTGCACGCCGGCGGCACGGGCACGTTCGCGAACGCGGGCACCGGCCACGCCTTCCTGCTGGCCAGCGCAGGGGTGGCGACGGCGGTGCCGCTGCTGCTGTTCGCCGCGGCGGCCCGCCGCATCCCGCTCTCCACCGTGGGCCTGCTGCAGTACCTGACCCCGCTGATGCAGCTGGCGATCGGCGTCTTCGTCTACGACGAGCCCATGCCCCCCGCCCGCCTGGCCGGCTTCGTCATCGTCTGGGTGGCGCTGGCGGTCTTCACCGCCGACACCTGGCGACACGCCCGGGCCGGGGCCCGGCGGGCGGCCCGCGACGCGGTGGTCGCCACCCCCTGAGCGGGCTGCCGCGCCCGCCGTCCGGCGAAGGCCGGAAACGTCGGAGCGCGGCGCTACCGTCGTGCCCAGCCGCCGGGAGCGCCCGGCCGGTGGAGCAGCTCAGGAGATGGTCCGACGATGAACAGCGACCCAGCCCCCGTGGTCTCCCCGCCCCGGGTCGACGGGTCAGGGGAGGGATCCGTGCAGGCCGGCGGCGCGGGCCTGTCGCGGCGCGAGCACGAGATGCTCGGCTTCGAGCGCCAGTGGTGGCGGCGTGCCGGCGCCAAGGAGACGGCGATCCGCGACCTGTTCGACACGACGCCGACCCGGTACTACCAGGCTCTCAACGCCCTGGTCGACCGCCCGGAGGCGCTGGCCGCCGACCCGCTCGTGGTCCGGCGCCTGCGCCGGCTGCGGACGGCGCGGCAGCGGACGCGCTCCGCGCAGGTCCTGGGCAAGGCGAATGACATGGATTAGATTTGCTCACCGTGGGCAGGCACGCCGCGTCAGGCAGTGACGAACTGGGTCAGGGACACGTGTCGCCGGCCGCGGGGCGGCGCCGGACCGACGCCTCGGACGGCTCCTTCCCCGGTGCCAACCTGAGCGACCACCCGACCGCTCCCGGGCGCGACCGCGGCGGCCTCCGGCGTGATGTCGTGGCGGACGCCCCGGCCGAGCCGGTCCGTCAGGTCTCCCGCTCCCGGTTGCCGCTGCCGCCCGTCCCGGCCGGTCCGCGCGCCGGGGGTGCTCCGGCCCCGGCCGTCCCGCGGGCGGCGGGCGTTCCCGCACCGCAGACCAGCGCCGCCCCGTTCCGCGCGGTGCCCTCGCCCGCGCCGGCCGTCCTGGGTGAGGTTCCCGCCCCGGCCCGGCCCGGTGACCTCGTGGCGCCCCGTGGAGCGGATGCGGCCGTACCGGCCGCCCACCTCGCGGGCCCGGCCGCGCGCCCGGCGGGGCTCCTGGTCGACGGCGAGCCGCTGGTCACCACGGGCCCGACCCGTGGCCCGGGGCGAAGCGCTCCCGCGCCCCGGGTTCCCCGCGTGCCCCGGCAGACCACCCCGTCCGGGGCGCCTTCGTCCTCCTACGGCGACTGGACCAAGCCCTCGCGCACCGACGAGACGGGCCGCTCACGGCTCGGGCCCGTCGTGGTGGAGTCGCCGGCCACCACGGCGATCCCGGAGCGGGGCATCAGCGCCCGTCGCGACTCGGTGGCCGATCTCGACGGTGACCTCGCCCAGGGCGAGCCCGGGTACGACGACGCCCACGACCTCGGGGCGGAGGCCGCGGCTCCCGCGCCGGGCTCGGGGGAGGTCAAGGGCGGTCGCGCCGCCTACCGCGCCGAGCGGCAGGCCGCGGACGCCGCGCGCCGCAAGGCGGCCAAGCGCAACGGCACCCCCGAGGTGATCTTCGACGACGAGCCCGAGCGCAAGCCGCGCCGGGTGCTCAAGGGCCTGGTCGCCATGGCCGTGGTGGCCGGTGCCGTCCTCGGCGTCTACACGGTCACCGCGCCGGAGAAGGAGGAGGCCGCCGCCGTCGTCCCCGCTCCCCACAGCGTGCCGACCGTCGCCGTCCCCACCGCGGCCCTCCCGCCGTTGCCGGAGAACCCGGTGGTCGTGGAGCCGGAGATCACCACCCCGGTGCGCGTGCCGGTCACCGTGCTCAACGCGACGAACATCGCCGGCCTCGCCGCCAGGATCTCCGGCGCCGTGGTCGCCGGGGGCTGGGAGTCGCCCGGTGTCGGCGCCTACCCGGGCACCGACGTCTCGGCCACCACCGTCTACTTCACCGAGGGCGACGAGCTGCAGCGCCAGGCCGCGCTGCAGCTCATCGACCAGTTCCCCGAGCTGGCCGGCCCCGCGCCGCGCTTCTTCGAGGTGGCGGACGTCCCGGCACCGGGGCTCGTCGTCGTCGCCACGGGCAACTGGCAGCCCTGATCCCGGCCGGACCCGGGCCGCGGAACACCGGCCGGCCCTCGCCCGTTGGGGGCTGCGTGCGTTCCCTCCGCGGGCTCGTGCGTCCCCGCCCGCGCCCCGGTGCGCGCGCCGCGGCCGCCGCCCTGCTCGCCCTCGCCCTGCCGGCCGGTCCGATCGCGCTCGCGCCCCCGGCGGGCGCCGCGGAGGTCCGCACGGAGGAGGCGCGGGTGCCCTCGGGCTCCGGCGAGGACGCCGTCGAGCTCGACACCACGCTGTACCTGCCCGGCACCGACGAACCCGCGCCCGCGGTGGTGCTCGCGCACGGCTTCGGCGGCAGCAAGCGCTCGGTCGCCGACGACGCCGCTGACCTCGCCGAGCGCGGGTACGTCGTCCTCACCTACTCCGCGCGGGGGTTCGGGGAGAGCACCGGGCGGATCGGCCTGAACGACCCCCGCTACGAGATCGCCGACCTCTCCACGCTGCTCGACCTGCTGGCCGGGCGCGAGGAGGTCGAGCTCGACGCCGACGGCGACCCACGGGTGGGTGTGGCCGGGGGCTCCTACGGCGGCGCGCTCGCCCTGCTCGGCGCCGCCTACGACGAGCGGGTCGACGCCATCGCGCCGCAGATCACCTGGCACTCGCTGACCACGTCGCTCTTCCCGTCGCAGACCGGCGAGCTCGAGGCGGGCACGGTCGCAGCGGTGCCGCAGACGGGGGCGACCGGCGTCTACAAGCAGCTGTGGTCCGGGCTGTTCTTCGGCATCGGCTCGGCCTCGGGCGGCCTGCTGGACGCCGTCGGCGGTGGCGGTGGCGGCGCCGCACTGCCGGCCGGGCTGCCCGAGCGCCTGCTCGAGCAGGCTGCCGCGGACCCGGAGGCCGCCGAGCTGCTGCTCACCTGCGGCCGGTTCCGCATCGAGATCTGCCAGGCGTACCAGGCGGCCGCGTCCACCGGCACGCTCACGCCGGAGGTCGCCGCGGTGCTCGACCGCAGCAGCCCCGCCGGTGTCCTCGACCGCATCGACGTGCCGACGCTGCTGGTCCAGGGCACGCAGGACTCGCTCTTCGGCCTCGGCCAGGCCGACGCGAACGCGCGCGGGATCGCCGCGGACGGGACCCCGGTCAAGGTGGTCTGGTTCGCCGGCGGCCACGACGCCTCCTCGTCGGACCGGCAGGCGCAGGAGCTGCGCGACCTGGTCGCCGGCTGGTTCGACTGGCACCTGCGGGGACAGGGCGAGGACCCCGGCACCGGCTTCGAGTTCCCCGCGCCCACCGGCCTCGGTGCCACCGTGGGACGGGTGCAGGGCGGCGGCCGGACGGTCGCGGCGGCGGCCTACCCGGGGCTGGACGGCGCCGAGCCGGCCGCGCGGCGGGCGGTGACCGTCTCCGGCCCGGTGCAGCCCGTCGTCACGCCCGCCGGCGGCACACCCGCCGCGCTCACCACCGTGCCCGGGCTCGGTGCGCTCACCTCCGCGCTGGGCGGCACCACCGCGGAGATCCCGGGCCAGTTCGCCGCCTTCGACAGCGCACCGTTGGAGGCCCCGGTGGAGGTCGTCGGTGCCTCGACGGTCGACCTCGCGGTGGCCTCGCCCAGCGGCACCGCCACCCTCTTCGCGAAGCTCTACGACATCGGCCCCGACGGCGCGACCACCCTGCCCGGAGGGCTCGTGGCGCCCCTGTCCCTCACCGGTCTCTCCACGGACCCGACCGCCCCGACGCGGGTCGGCGTCACGCTCCCGGGCATCGTGCACCGGTTCGAGACCGGCCACACCATGCGGGTGCTGGTCTCCTCGACCGACCAGGCGTTCGCGCTGCCCGACGAGGCGGCGGTCTACACGGTCGGGCTCGCTTCCGACGTCGCCCCGAACGGTGTGGCCGCGGGTGAGGCGACCCTGGCCGCCCCCGAGGTCGACGGCCGCAGCGAGTCCACCACCGGCACCTCCCGCTGGTGGGTGCTGCTCGCCGTCCTCGCCGCGCTCGGGCTGCTGGGCTGGCTGGCCGCCCGCTGGTGGGGGAGCCGCCGCGACCGGCAGATCTCGCAGGTCGAACCGGACGGCGAGGAGGTGCCGCTGCGCTTCACCGGGGTGACCAAGGCCTACAAGGACGGCTTCGTCGCCGTCCGCGACCTCTCCTTCGAGGTGCGGCGCGGCCAGGTCCTCGGCCTCCTCGGGCCCAACGGCGCCGGCAAGACCACGTCGCTGCGGATGCTGATGGGCCTGATCAAGCCCACCGACGGGCGGATCAGCATCTTCGGGCACGCCGCCGGCCCCGGAGCGCCGGTGCTCTCCCGGCTCGGGTCGTTCGTGGAGGGCACCGGCCTGCAGCCGCACCTGTCCGGCCGCGACAACCTGACCCTCTACTGGGCCGCCACCGGACGCCCGGCCGAGGACGCGCATATGGAGGAGGCGATCGAGGTCGCCGGCCTCGGCTCGGCCATCGACCGGCCGGTGCGCCGGTACAGCCAGGGCATGCGCCAGCGGGTCGCGATCGCCCAGGCCATGCTGGGCCTGCCCGACCTGCTGGTGCTCGACGAGCCGACCAACGGGCTGGACCCGCCGCAGATCCACGCCATGCGCGAGGTGCTGCACGACTACGCGGCGACCGGGCGCACGGTGATCGTCTCCAGCCACCTGCTCAGCGAGATCGAGCAGACCTGCAGCCACGTCGTCGTCATGGCCAAGGGGCAGAAGATCGCCCAGGGCACCGTCGAGGAGATCGTCGGCGCCGGTGGCTCGGTGCTGGTCGGCCTCGCCGACGGGGCCGACACCGACCGGGCGGTCGCGGTCCTGTCCGCGCTGCCCGGCGTCACCGCAGCGCGCACCGACGACGGGCTGGTCGCCGAGCTGGACGGGGCCCGCCGCGCCGACGTGCTGCAGGCCCTGGTGTCCGCGGGCATCGCCGTCGACCAGTTCACGCCGCGACGCCGGCTCGAGGACGCCTTCCTGGCGCTCGTGGGGGAGTCATGACGACGACGGGCACCGGGCACGTGCAGCCGACCGGGGCGGTCGCCGGCTACCGGCCGGAGCGCACCCTGCGGCTGTCGGTCGAGCTGCGCCGCCAGTTCAAGCGCCGGCGGACCCTCGGCGTCTTCGCCCTCATGGTGGCGCTGCCGCTGGTGCTCATCGCCGCTCTGCAGCTGGGCGCCGGCGAGGAGGCGGCGGAGAACACCCGGATCAACCTGGTCGACGTCGCGACGGCGAGCGGGCTGAACTTCACCCTCTTCGTGCTGTTCGCGACCACCGGCTTCTTCCTCGTGGTGGTGTACGCGCTCTTCTTCGGCGACACGGTCGCCGTGGAGGCCCAGTGGGGGTCGCTGCGGTACGCGCTGGCGACCCCGGTCCCGCGGATGCGGCTGCTCCGGCAGAAGTGGCTGGCCGCGCTGGTGCAGTCGGTGGCCGCGCTGCTCACCCTCGCGGCCGTGGCGGTGGTGGCCGGGGGCATCGCGTTCGGCTTCGGCGACATCCGGACGCCGGTCGGGGTCGGGATCGACCAGGGCGAGGGCATGCTGCGGCTGGCCGGGATGCTCGGCTACCTCGCCGTCCACCTGCTGGTCGTCGGCGCGCTGGCGTTCTGGTTCTCCACCCTCACCGACGCGCCGCTGGCGGCGGTGGGCGGGGCGGTCTTCACCATGGTCGTCTTCGCGATCCTGGACCAGGTCGAGCAGCTCGGCTCGATCCGCGACTGGTTCCCGACGGCGGAGGAGTTCGCCTGGACCGACCTCCTCCAGACACCGGTCGACGACGGCGACCTGTTCCGCGGCGTGATCCAGTCGCTGGTCTACATCGCCGTCTTCACCGCGCTGGGCTTCCGCCACTTCGCCCACCGCGACGTCACGTCCTGAAGCACGTTCCGGCCGCGGTGGGGCGCCCGCATGCCCGGACCCCGGATCGGGTGGCAGAGGTCGTCTGCCCGGCCGTCCTCCCCGCCGGGGGTCCGGCCCGGAGCAGTAGCGCTCTGGCCCCCCCGCGTGGGGCGAGGGGTACTGCGCCCCCGTGTCCAACCGGGCGGCGCGCCGGCGGCGGCCTGTCA
>NZ_JBJGZZ010000016.1:0-89370 GCF_054050775.1 Blastococcus sp. SYSU DS0533
GGGCCTCGGCCGCCACGATCTGCCGCAGCAGATCCGCCGCCTCGCCCGCCGACCGGCGGGCCGGCAACCATGCCGACAGCGGCTCGTCCCACCGCCGCGGATCAGGATCGGCCAGCTCCCACTCCGAGGGCAAGGGATCCACCAGGGACACCCCTACCCCCACCTGGAAGCCCGCCGCCACCGACATACCCGCAGGCTAGGCCGGAGGTACGACACTTTCCGGCCCTACCCGGGCGGGCGCGGGCACGGGCTGGAGCCGACGCGTTGAGGCGCAGACGAACAATGGCTCCGCCGAGGGGCAGGCGCTGGCGAGGGCCGAAGCCCCGACGCCGTCAGGGCGCGGGTCGGGGGACTGCCCGCTGCGTGCCACGGGCGGTCGACCCGTCGGGCTTCACGACCGCGGTGGCGGGCAGGCAGTCGCCCCGGAGCGCCCACGGTGCTGCAGGGCGGGGCACGGAGAGTCAGCGCGTGCGGCGGCTGAACCGGCTGAGCAGCCGCTTGAGCAGGTTCGCCTTGACGAGGCCCGAGATCAGTCCCATGTCGTCCTCCTTCATCGGGTGGTGGCGGTACCGATGTCCTCTACCCGCGTGCCGCCGACGCCATGTGCCGGACCGCCTAGACTCCCTGGCACGACGGACGAGTCGGCCGGGCGGTCGCGTCGGCGGGGGAGACCCCGTCGCCGAGGAACGTCCGGGCTCCACAGGGCAGGGTGGTCGTTAACGGCGACCCGGGGTGACCCGCGGGACAGTGCCACAGAAAACAGACCGCCGGCGTTCGCGCCGGTAAGGGTGAAACGGTGGTGTAAGAGACCACCAGCACGCCGGGTGACCGGCGTGGCTCGGTAAACCCCACCCGGAGCTAGGTCAAGAAGGAGCGGCGGTCCGCCGCCGCTCCGCGCAGGCGTTCGAGGGCGGCCCGCCCGAGCCTGCGGGTAGACCGCTGGAGCCTGCCGGCAACGGCAGGCCTAGATGGATGACCGCCCATCGGGAGGCCGTGAGGCGCCCGTGGACAGAACCCGGCGTACAGGCCGACTCGTCCGTCGCCCCCGTGCGCCGGCGTCCGTGGCCTCACCCGAAGGGGTGAAAACGGGGCGCTGCGCGCTCGGTCGGTGACTCACCGTGCGGCTGCGCGGAGGGTCCGCGAAAAGGTCGGGTCCGAGCTTCTGGCTCGCCGGTCGCCCTGCCTAGCGTTTCGCTCGTCCGCTGACCGGCGGACCCGGGTGGCCGCCCGCCGAACCTGCCCACGGCCGCCCGGCAGCGTCGAACACGACGGGCAGGGTGGGGGACCCACCGTTCGTGGTCTCCCGGACCTCGGGGTGAAGCCGCGCCCAGCGCGGCCGGGCAGCTCTCGCCCGAACCCGACAGCTAACCCCGCAGGCGGCGAGAGGCTCACCACTCCATGCCCAAGAGCAACCGCACCGTGGGACGGCACCGTCGTCCCTCCCGCAACCGCACCATGGCCGCCGTGTCCTACCCGGCGGTCGTCATCGCCGCGGCGTCCGCGTTCACCATGGGGGCCATCAGCCCCGCGGCCGCGCACACCGGCGAGCACACCGTCAGCGCCGGCGACACCCTCAGCAAGCTCGCGGCCGGCCACGGCACCACGTGGCAGAGCATCTACGACGCCAACCGCGGCACCATCGGCGCCGACCCCAACCTGCTGCGCGTCGGGCAGGTGCTCACCATCGGCGGCGCCGGTGCCGCCCCGGCACCGGCGGCGGCCCCCGCGGCCGACGCCGGCTCCTACACCGTGGTCGCCGGCGACACGCTGGCCCGCATCGCGGCCCGGCACGGCACCACCTGGCAGGACCTGCACGCCCTCAACCTCGGCGTCATCGGGCCGGACGCGAACGTCCTGCGCGTCGGCCAGGTGCTCGCCCTGAGCGGTGGCGGAGCGGTGCCCGAGGCCGCCAGCCGGTCGGAGCGGCCCGCCCCGGCCCCCGCCCCGGCCCCGGTGGCGACGTCGTCGGCCTACGACCAGTGGGACGCCCACGTCCGCCCCGACGTGCAGGAGATCGCCGAGGTCCACGGCGTCGGCACAGTGCTCACGCGCCCCGGACATAGCCCCAGGGCAGGCCTGGCGGCCGACTTCATGGTCTACAGCGACTCGGCCAAGGGCCACGCCATCGCGCAGTACGTCATCGACAACGCGGCGCGGCTGGGCGTGGACTACGTGATCTGGGAGCAGCGGATCGCCGGTTCGTGGACCGGCTGGGCGTGGCAGGGCATGGAGGACCGCGGCTCGCCGACGGCCAACCACATGGACCACCCGCACGTCGCCTTCCTGCCGTAACCACCGCTCGACGACGTGCGCCCCCTGCCCGGCTCCCGGGCAGGGGGCGCACGTGCGTCGAGCTGGTCGCCCGCCGGTCACCCGCGGTTGGTCCGCCGGATGCCGGGGCGTCGTCTCCGCTGGTCAGGGTCGGCACCACCTGTCCCTCGACCCCCAGGAGCACGCCCGTGCGATCCCGTGCCCGGCTTCTCGCCTCTTCCTTCCCGGCAGCCGCCCTGCTGCTCGCCGCCTCCGTCGCCCCGGCCGCTGCGGTGCCCGCGCCCGCGCCGGTCTTCGCCGAGCTGGCCACCTACGAGGTGGGCGGAGAGGTCGCCGAGATCCTCGCGGTGACCCCGGACGGCCGGTCACTCCTGTACACCGACTCGGCCACCGGCGAGATCGGGCTGGTCGACCTGTCGAGGCCTGCGGAGCCCCGCGCGATCGGCAGCGTGCCGGTCGACGGCGAGCCGACGTCGGTGACCGTCACCCGCGACGGGCGGCACGCCCTGGCCGTGGTCGACACGAGCACCTCCTTCACCGACCCCTCCGGCGAGCTCGCCGTCATCGACCTGCGCACCCGGTCGGTCGTCCGGACCGTCGACCTCGGTGGGCAGCCCGACTCGATCGCGTTGAGCCCGGACGGTGCGGTGGCGGCGGTCGCGATCGAGAACCAGCGCGACGAGGAGATCGAGGTCGACGGCGTCGAGGGCGGGCTGCCGCAGGAGCCCGCCGGCTTCCTGGCCGTCGTCGACCTGCGCGGCACGCCGGACCGCTGGGCCGTCGACCGGGTCGAGCTGACCGGCCTGGAGGGGGCGGCCTTCCCCGAGGACCCGGAGCCGGAGTTCGTGGACATCAACCGGCAGGGCGTCGCGGCGGTGACCCTCCAGGAGAACAACGCCGTCGCCCTCGTCGACCTGCGCACCCGCACCGTGGTCGGCTCCTTCTCCGCCGGGGTCGTGACCCGCACCGACGCCGACACGGCCGACGACGGCACGATCGCCTTCCACGACGCGTTGTCCGCGCCCCGGGAGCCCGACGCCGTCCAGTGGACCCCGGAGGGCAACCTCGTCACCGCCGACGAGGGCGACCTGGCCCAGGAGCCCAGCGGCGGCCGCGGCTGGACGGTCTTCTCCCCGGAGGGCGAGGTCGTCAGCACGTCCGGCGGGGCGGCCGAGCAGGCCCTCGCCGACGCCGGCCGCTACCCCGACGGGCGCAGCGACGACAAGGGGGCGGAGTTCGAGGGCGCCGAGGTGGCCGCGCTGTACGGCACGACCTACGCCTTCATCGGCTCCGAGCGCGGAGATGCCGTGCTGGTCTACGACTTCGCCGACGAGGCCGCGCCGCAGCTGCTCCAGGTGCTGCCCACGGGGGAGGCGCCCGAGGGGCTGCTCGCCGTCAAGCGCGGGCACCTGTTCCTCACCAGCAACGAGGACGACGGCACCATCTCGGTGTTCCGGCTGACCCGGGGCTGAGCGGCGGGCCCGGGGGGCGCGCACGCGTCCCCCGGCCGCGTCACACGGCGACGGCGGTGACGAAGGTGCAGATCCCCTCGCCGGACTGGGCCCGCGGTCGCAGCCCGATCGCCCACAGCAGCGCCGTCTCCACCCGATGGGCCACCTTCCGTGCGCCCACGTACCAGGTCGAGCCCCCGCTGGTGACGGTGATGTCCCCGAAGCCCGCTGTCCGCACGTGCTCGGCGAGCAGCCAGTCGGGCAGGATCGAGATGTGGCCGGGCTGGTGGTAGTGGCCCGGCCCGAAGATGAACGGGGCCCCGCGCAGGAACATCTTCAGCCGCGAGTGCGGGTGGCCGATGTTGGGCGTGCTCACCAGCAGCTTGCCGCCCGGCTCCAGCACCGACCGCATCGAGCGCAGCACCTTGCGCGGGTTCTCCACGTGCTCGAGCGTCTCGACGCAGACCACCATGTCGAACGGGCCGCGGGTCTCCTCGGTCCACTGCGGGTCGTCGAGGTCGAGCCGGTGGATCCAGTCGTGCGGCGGGTCCAGGTCGGTGGGGACGACGTCGAAGCCCGCCTCCCGCAGCCGGCACGTCAGCGCGCCACAGCCCGCACCCACCTCGAGGATCCGGCCGCCCTCGGGCAGCTCCTGGCGGACCAGGTCCAGCGCGTACTCGTGCACGCCCGGGGCGGCGTGCACCCCGTGCCCCCGGTAGGACCAGACCGCCGCCGTGCGATGGGTCGAGCCCTCGTCCACAGTCACGACCGGAGTCTGGCCCACCGGCGGGATGTCCGCTCGCCGTCGGGGTGGCGTGGGCTCAGCCCAGCAGGCGGAGGACACCCTGCCCGTCCTCTGCCCGTCGTCCGGCGTCCTCCCTCCCCACGGCCGGGGACCGGTCGGTCTGCGGCCGAACCCACGGCTCGTCCGGTTCCGACGGCCTGCCGGGAAGCCGGGGCGTCCTGTGCCAGGGTGTGCGCCGTGACCCCCGAGCTCCCTCCCACCGGCCGGTGACCGCCGCGGCGGCCGCGGTGTCCGCGCTGCTGGGCGTGCTCACCGGAGCGGTGGCCGACCGGCTCGCCGCGGCCTTTCCCTGGGACGGCGAGGAGGGGACGCGCAGCCGGCGGATGCTGCCCGTCCCGCTGACGGAGGTGCTCGCGGCCACGCTGTTCGCGCTGGTGGCGCTGCGGCTCGGTGCGGTCTGGGCGCTGCCGGCGTTCCTCGTCGTCACCGGGGCGGGCGTGCTCCTCGCCCTGGTGGACCTGCGCCACCGGCTGCTGCCCGACCGGGTCACCGGGCCGGCGGTCGCGGCTTCGGCCGCCCTGCTCACCGCGGCCGCGGCGGCCGACGGCGCCTGGGAGCAGCTGCTGCGCGCCGGGCTGGCGGCCGTGGCGCTGTTCTGCGGCTACCTGGTCATGGCGCTGATCTCGCCCGCCGGCCTCGGCATGGGCGACGTCAAGCTGGCCGCCCTGATCGGTCTGCCGCTGGGCTGGCTGGGCTGGGACGCCGTGCTGCTGGGCGCGGTGGCGGGCTTCGTCGTGCAGGCCGTGGTGGCGCTGGTGCTGCTCGCGACCCGACGGGTCGACCGGCGGAGCGAGCTGCCCTTCGGGCCGGCGATGCTCGCGGGGGCAGCGCTCGCCGTGGGCTGGGGCGGCGCTCTGCTCGGCTGATCCGCTCACGCAGCGTGATCCGACCTGCCGCCACGTCCCCCGCACGGCGGGCCGGTGTCGCTGGAACGGGTGAGACCCGCTCAAGCCGCGGCGTGTCCCGCACGACAACTCCCCCCAGCAGCCGCACAGGCCGGATCACCCGATCCTGCTGGACGGCCGACACCTCAGGGAGTGCACGTGATCAACGCCTACGCCGCCATCGCCAGCTTCGTCGCGGTCGCCCAGGAGCGCCTGCGCCGGGAGGAGAAGGGCGCCACCGCCGTCGAGTACGGCCTCATGGTCGGCCTCATCGCCGTCGTCATCATCGCGGCGGTCACGCTGCTCGGTGAGGAGCTCGGCGCCCTGTTCACCAGCATCACCGACGAGCTGCCCGACGCTCCCGCCGCCACGACCCCCTGACGACCCGCTGCTGCGCGACGCCGTAGCGGTTCCGGCGCAGCGGCCCTCGCCCCGAGGGCCGCTGCGCCGCCGTACGAGGAGAGGTGGTGCCGGGGATGGGCCGACGTCGTCAGGACGAGCGCGGCGCGACCGCGGTCGAGTTCGCCTTCATCGTGCCGCTGCTGCTCGTGCTGCTCATCGGCATCGCCGAGTTCGGCCACGCCTTCCAGGTCCAGGGCACGCTCTCGGCCGCCGCCCGCGAGGGCGTGCGGGCGATGGCCCTGCGCAACGACCCGGCGGACGCCCGCGACGTCGTCCGCACCGCCGCAGCCTCGCTCGACCCCGCGATCACCGACGCCCAGATCCGCATCGAGGTCGTCGGTGGCACCGCGGAGACCTGCCCCACCACGGGCGCCGGCGACACCGCCGTCCGCCTCACCATCACCTACCCGATGCCGTACCTGACCGACTTCTTCGGCTCCGGCATCGAGCTCACCGGAACGGGGGTCATGCGGTGCAACGGCTGACCCCTCGCATCCGCCGGCGCCTCGAGGGCGAGCGCGGCGCCACCGCCGTCGTCTTCGCGCTCGTGCTCGTCCCGCTGCTCGGCTTCGCGGCGATCGCCGTCGACATCGGTGCGCTCTACGCCGAGCGCGCTCGGCTCCAGGTCGCGGCCGACGCCGCCGCCATCGCCGTCGCCCAGGACTGCTCGCGCGGCGACTGCGGCGACATGCTCGCGACGGCGCAGCAGCTGATCAGCCACAACGACCCCACCGGCACGGCGGCGCAGCCCGTCCTCAGCGGCGACCCGCTCAGCGTGACGGTCACCGGCGCCGCCCCGAAGGAGCACTGGTTCGCGCCGGTCATCGGCCACGACAGCAGCCAGGTGTCGGCCACCGCCACCGTCGGCTGGGGAGCGCCCAGCCAGGGCACCGCCGTCCTGCCGCTCACCTTCTCCTGGTGCTCGTTCAAGGCGCAGACCGGCGGCGGGCTGCCGTCCACGGAGACGCTGCAGACGATCATGTTCAGCAAGTCGGACGACGTCGGCGGCTGCACCGGGCCGTCGGGGAACTTCGTGCCCGGTGGCTTCGGCTGGGTCGTGCCCGACCAGGGTCGCTGCCACGCCACCTCCGCGATCGGGCAGCGGCTGGACTCCGACACCGGCGTCTCGCTGCCCCAGGGGTGCTCGGAGGCCGACCTCCAGGGCTGGCTGGGCCGGACGGTGCTGCTGCCGCTGTTCGACGAGTTCGGCGCCGGCGGCAGCAACGGCTGGTACCGCGTCTACGGCTACGCCGCCTTCACGCTCACCGGCTACGCCGTCAACGGCTCCATCAGCAGCGGCAAGAAGGTCTGCGGGCCCGGCACCACCTCCAGCGACCGCTGCGTCACCGGCTACTACACCCGCTTCGTCGAGCTCTCCGACGACTGGAACCACTCACCGGACGCGCCGCAGACGGGCGCCTCGATCCTCCGACTGATCCGATAGGGGCGACCACTCGTGAGACGTCGATTCCTGGCCGCCGTGGCGGCCCTCGCGCTCGTCGTGGCCGGCACCGCGGTCCTGCTGGGCTACGTGCGCGGCGCCGAGCAGCGTGCCCTCGCCGGGGTGCAGGCGGTGGAGGTGCTGGTGGCCGAGGCCCCCATCCCTGCCGGCACCACGGGCAGCGCGCTCACCGAGCTCGTGGGCACGGCGCTGCTTCCGGCGAAGGCGGCGCTGCCGGGCCGGGTCACCGACCTGACCGCGCTCGCCGACCGGGTCGCCACCGTGGACCTGGCGCCCGGCGAGCAGCTCCTCGACAGCCGCTTCGAGCGGCCCGGGGACATGCAGGCGCCCGGCACGGTGCCCGTGCCCGACGGCATGCAGGAGGTCAGCGTCGTCCTGGACCCGCAGCGCGCGGTGGGCGGGCGGCTGGCCGCCGGCGACACGGTCGGCGTCATCGTCTCCATGACCGAGCCGGTGAGCACGCACTCCGTCCTGCACGAGGTGCTGGTCACCCAGGTGCAGGGGGCGCCCGCCCCGCCCGCCCCGCCCTCCGACGGGACCGTGGCCGCGGCAGCTCCCGCCCCCTCGGGCAGCCTCATGATCACGTTCGCCGTCACCGCCGCCCAGGCCGAGGCGATCGTCTTCGCCGCCGAGCACGCCAGCATCTGGCTGTCCCTCGAGCCGGCCGACCCCGACGTCTCCCGCACCACGGTGCTGACCCCGGACACCCTCTACGGAAAGGCCTACTCATGAGCCGCGTCGTCCTGGCCGGAGCGGGAGAGGACCTGGTCCTGCGGGTCAAGGAGGCCACCGGCGGCGACCTGCAGGTCCTGCCGCCGGGGAGGCTGCCCAGCGACCCGGCCCGGCTGTTCGAGCAGCTCCTCGACGACGAACTCCCCGACGTGCTGCTCGTCGGCCCGCACGCGCCGGCGCCGGAGGTGCTCACCCTCGCCGGCCGGCTGGACGTGCAGAGCCCGGGCATCACCGTCGTCCTGATCGCCGAGCCGTCGCCGGACATGTGGCGCTCGGCGATGCGCGCCGGCATCCGCGACCTGCTCCCGCCCGACGCCGAGGTGGCGGAGATCGCCGCCGCCGTGGAGCGCGCCGGGCACGCGGCGGCGGGCCGCCGCCGGGTGCTGCGGCCCGTCGCCGAGACCGACCGCTACGCGGGCCGGGTCATCACCATCGCCTCGCCCAAGGGCGGCGTCGGCAAGACGACCGTCTCCACCAACCTGGCGATCGGGCTGACGGCAGCCGCGCCGCAGTCCACGGTGCTCGTCGACCTCGACGTGCAGTTCGGCGACGTCGCCTCCGCCCTGGGCCTGGTGCCGGAGTACACGCTGCCCGACGCCGTCCACGGCCCGGCCAGCGAGGACACGATGGTCCTCAAGACCTTCCTCACCCAGCACCCGAGCGGGCTGTACGCCGTCTGCGGATCGGACTCGCCCGCGGCCGGCGACGGCATCACCGGCGAGGACGTCAGCCGGCTGCTCGCCTCGCTGGCCCGGGAGTTCCGCTACGTCGTCGTCGACACCGCGCCCGGGCTGTCGGAGCAGACGCTGGCGGCGCTGGACCGCGCCTCCGACGTCGTCATGCTCTCGAGCATGGACGTGCCCGGCGTGCGCGGGCTGCGCAAGGAGATGGACGTCCTCCGCGAGCTGTGCATGATCCCCGCCGGGCGGCACGTCGTCATGAACTTCGCCGACCCCAAGGGCGGGCTGACCGTCCGCGACGTCGAGACGACGATCGGCACGGGGGTCGACGTCGTCCTGCCGCGGTCCAAGGCGGTGCCCGCCACCACCAACCAGGGCGTGCCGATCCTGGAGAGCGGGAGCCGCCGCGACCCGATGGTCCGCGAGCTGCGCCGGCTGGTGTCCCGCTTCTCCGCGACGCCGCTGATGAAGGCCGGGCGCTACCGGGCCCGGCACCGGGCGGCGTCGTGAACCTCGCCCAGCGGCTGGAGGCCGCCCGCGGGGAGTCCCGGCCGCCCGCCACCCCCGCCGGGCCGGTCCCCGCCGCCACCCCGGCCCCGGCGGCCGTGCGCGTGCTCCCGGCCGCCCGCCCGGCGTCGGCCGCGACCCCGCCGCCGACCGATGCCCTGAGCCGGCTCAAGGACCGCGTGGGCAAGGCGCTGTTCGAGCGCATGGGCAGCCGGATGAACGACCCGACGCTGGCCGAGGACCAGCTCCGCGCGGTCGTCCTCAAGGAGCTCGACGAGGTCGTCGAGGAGGAGAACGTCCCGCTCAGCACCGAGGAGCGGCAGCGGCTGACCGCCGAGCTCGCCGACGACGTGCTCGGCTACGGCCCGCTCCAGCGGCTGCTCGACGACGACGCCGTCAGCGAGATCATGGTCAACGGGCCCGAGGCGATCTACGTGGAGCGCGGCGGCAAGCTGCAGCGCACCACCACCCGGTTCACCTCCGAGGAGCACCTGCGGCGGGTGATCGACCGCATCGTCTCCCGCGTCGGGCGGCGGATCGACGAGTCCTCGCCCCTGGTCGATGCCCGCCTCGCCGACGGCTCGCGCGTGAACGCGATCATCCCGCCGCTGGCGTTCAGCGGGTCGACGCTGACCATCCGCAAGTTCTCCAAGGACCCGTTCACCGTGACCGACCTGATCGGCTTCGGCACGCTCTCGCCGGAGATGGCCGAGCTGCTGAACGCCTGCGTCGAGGCGCGGCTCAACGTCATCGTCTCCGGCGGTACCGGTACCGGGAAGACGACGCTGCTCAACGTCCTGTCGTCGTTCATCCCGGACGGGGAGCGGATCGTCACCATCGAGGACGCCGTCGAGCTGCAGCTCCAGCAGGAGCACGTCGTCCGGCTGGAGTCGCGCCCGCCCAATATCGAGGGCAGGGGCGCGATCACCATCCGCGACCTGGTGCGGAACTCCCTGCGCATGCGGCCCGACCGGATCGTGGTGGGGGAGTGCCGCGGCGGGGAGTCCCTCGACATGCTGCAGGCGATGAACACCGGGCACGACGGCTCGCTGTCGACGGTGCACGCCAACTCGCCCCGCGACGCGATCGCGCGGCTGGAGACGCTGGTGCTCATGGCCGGCATGGACCTGCCGCTGCGGGCCATCCGCGAGCAGATCGCCTCGGCCGTCGACGTCGTCGTGCAGCTGACCCGGCTGCGCGACGGCACCCGGCGGGTCACCCACGTGACCGAGGTGCAGGGCATGGAGGGCGACACCGTCACCCTGCAGGACGCGTTCCTCTTCGACTACTCCGCCGGCGTCGACGCCTCGGGCCGGTTCCTCGGCGAGCCGGTGCCGACCGGGGTGCGCCCGCGCTTCACCGACCGCTTCGACGAGCTCGGCATCCGGCTCTCGCCGCGGGTGTTCGGCGCCGCCGAGGCCGCCGGCGCGGGGCGGTGGTGACGGTGGCCGGCGTCCTGCTCGTCACGGGGGTGGGCGCGATCTCCGCCGCCCTCCTCATCGTGGCCCTCGTCGTCCTCCCGGCCGGCCCCGCGCGGGTGCCGCTGACCCGGCTGGACCCCTCGGTCGCGCCGCCGGCCTCGCCGCTGCTGGGCGCGGGCGCGGCGGCCGGCGCCGCGGTCGAGAAGGCGCTGGTCAAGCGCGGCCGGCTGGCCGCGGGGGCCGCGGCCCTCGAGCGCGCCGGTATCGGGACGGCGCTGCCGAACTTCGTGCTCGCCGTCGGCGCCACCACGCTGGTGGGTGCGCTCGCCGGTGCCGTCCTCGGCGGCCCGCTCCTGGCGCTCCTGCTCGTGGTCGTGGTGCCGTTCGGCGCGAAGCTGCTGGTGGGTTTCCGCGCCGGCCGGCGCCAGGCCGCCTTCGCCGACCAGCTGGACGACTCGCTGCAGCTGATGTCGAGCAGCCTCCGCGCCGGGCACAGCCTGCTCCGTGCGGTCGACTCCGTCTCGCAGGAGGCCGAGGCGCCGACCTCGGAGGAGTTCGCCCGCATCGTCAACGAGACCCGGGTGGGCCGCGACCTCGCCGAGGCCCTCGACGACGTCGCCGTGCGCATGGGCAGCGACGACTTCACCTGGGTCGCGCAGGCGATCGCCATCCACCGCGAGGTCGGGGGCAACCTCGCCGAGGTGCTGGACGCGGTCGGCAACACGATCCGCGAGCGCAACGCCATCCGCCGGCAGGTCAAGGCGCTCTCGGCGGAGGGCAAGCTCTCGGCCGTCGTGCTGATGGCCCTGCCGTTCGGCGTCACCGGGTTCATCTCGCTCACCAACCCCGGCTACCTGGCCACCTTCACCGAGAGCCTCGTGGGCTACGGCATGCTGGCCGCGGCGGCCCTCATGCTGGTGGCCGGTGGCCTGTGGCTGAAGAAGACCGTGGCGATCAGGTTTTGATGAGCGGCCTGCCGGTTCCCGTGATCCTCGGCGCCGTCGGCGTCTGCGCCGCCGTGCCGCTGCTGGGCTGGTCGCTGCTCGACCGCACCCCGGCCGCGACGGTGCAGGCGCGGGACAACCTGCTGCGGGGGCTCCCGACGGAGGGGCCCACCGCCGTCCGGAGCGGTCCCGGCGCGCTCACCCGCCTGGCCCGGGGCCTCACCCCGCGCGGAACGGTCAAGCGGCTCGACCGCCTCGCGGCCACCGCCGGCCGCCCGGCGGCCTGGCCGGTGCCGCGGCTGGTGGCGGCCAAGCTCGTGCTCGGGGTGATCGCCGGCGCGCTGGGGCTGCTGGTCGCCACCTCCCGGCCTGGCCTGCTCACCGCGCTGGTCGCGGCCGTGTCGACCCTGGTCGCCTACTTCCTCCCGGAGCTGCTGCTGCACAGCCGCGGGCAGGAGCGCCGGGAGGCCATCGCGCTCGAGCTCGCCGACACCCTCGACCAGATGACGATCGCGGTCGAGGCGGGGCTCGGCTTCGAGTCGGCCATGGCCCGGGCCGGCAGCAACGGCAAGGGCGCGCTCGCCGAGGAGCTGGTGCGCACCCTGCAGGACATCGCCGTCGGCCAGCCGCGACGGGACGCCTACCTGGCGCTCGCCGAGCGGACCGGTGTCGCCGACCTGCGCCGGTTCATCCGGGCCGTCGTGCAGGCCGACCAGTACGGGGTGTCGATCGCCGACGTGCTGCGCACCCAGGCCGCGGAGATGCGGCTCAAGCGGAGGCAGCGGGCCGAGGAGAAGGCCATGCAGATCCCGGTGAAGGTGATCTTCCCGCTGATCCTCTGCATCCTGCCCACGCTGTTCATCGTGCTGCTCGGCCCCGCCGTCATGGACATCGTGGCCACCTTCAGCGGGCCGTGACGTCGTCGTCCTCAGGGCATAGGAGGCTTCACGTGCGGATCAGTCGTGATCCCGCATGCAAAGCCTCCTATGCCCGGACAGGGCGGTGGGTCAGCCGGTGGAGCGGGGCTGGGCGGGGTTGGTGGGGTCGCCCTGCGACGGCGGGTTCATCGCCGGGCCGGTGGTCGCCTCGGAGACCTTCGAGCCGCCCGCGGCGTGCGACGGGTCGTCGGCCGCAGGTGCGGCCGGGTCGCCACCGGAGGGCTGCGCGCCCTCGCGGAGCGACTGGAGCCGGTTCTCCATGATCGTGACCACCTGCACGCGGTTGGCGTGGGCGCGTTCGTACTCGAGCACGGTCTCCAGACCCTGGGCGTCCAGCGTCCGGATCCGCGAGGCCAGACCCTCCACGGGCAGGTGGTCGTAGTCGGGCAGGGGCAGCTGGTCGTGCTCGGTCATCCCTCGTCCTCTCTGGCGTTCCGTGTCGCGGGACCGCCTACCCCGTCCTCCGCGATCGACACCGGGTGTGAGCTTTCGGTCGGTGGGTAGGCGGCGACGGCGGGAGTCGCGGCCCCGGCCGCCCCGCTCACCGAGCACCCCCGATCGACCGAGGAGTTGTCCCCCCGACATGGACGTGTCCTTCCTGGAGCCGGTGTTCGCCGCCGCTGGTCCCTACGCCACGGTCTGCGCCGACGTCACGCACACCACCGAGTCCGCCGACACCGAGCTCGAGCTCCGCGTGCGCGCGCTCAGCGAGAAGCTGAGCGAGCAGGGGGCGCCGGAGGCGGTCGTCGAGGCGGTGCGCGCCCGGCTGCTCGAGGGGAACGAGGGCGGCGAGGCCGGCACCCTGAGGGGCCGCGCCGTCGTCGCCGCCGCCGACGGCACCGTCGTCCTGGACGAGGTGCTGGCCGACGCCCCCGCCCGCGAGACCGCGGAGTGGTCCGCGCACCCCGATCTGCTCCCGGTGCTGCGCCAGCTGGCCGGCCGGGTCCCGCACGCGGTCGTCGTCGCCGACCGGGTCGGCGCCGACATCACCGTCGCCGGGCTCTCGGGCCGGCCGGACGAGGAGCGGCACGTGGAGGGCGACACCTTCCACATGCGCAAGGTCAAGGTCGGCGGCTGGGCGCACAACACCTACATGCACACCGCCGAGAACCAGTGGGAGGAGAACGCCGGCCGGGTCGCGGACGAGATCGACTCCTTCAACCGCCGGCTCCCCCTGCGATTCGTCCTGCTCGCCGGCGACGTCCGCGCCCGCCAGATCCTGGCCGACAAGGCGCACGCCTCGTGGTCGGACCTCGTCGTCTCCATGGACGAAGGAGGGCGCGCCGCCGGGGCCGACCGCGAGCCGATCGAGCGGCGCACCAACGAGCTGGTCGCCGAGCACGAGGCGCGCGACATCGCCGACGCCGTCGACAAGGTGCAGGCCGCGGCCGCCCACGGGCTGGCCGTCACCGGTACCGACGCGGTCGTCGAGGCGCTGCGCAAGGGCCAGGTCGAGACCCTGCTCCTCACCGACGAGCAGGACGCCGACGCCACCCTGCTGGTCGGCGGCGGCCCGCTCGAGCTCGGCGTCAAGCAGCAGGACATGGACGCGCTCGGCGTGCACGGCGAGGTCGTCCCCGCCGGCCCGGCACTGCTGGAGGCGGCCGTGGCCAGCGCGGCCGGCGTGATCGTCGTCCCCGAGGCGGCGCTGCCCGGCGACGAGCCGGTCGCCGCGATCCTGCGCTACACCGACGCATCCACCGACGCCGGCAGCTGACGCCGGCGCTCCGACGCCCCACCGCCACGACGAAGGAGATCCCCGTGACCGACCCCCACCAGGCCGCCACCGCACCGGGCACCGATCAGCGCGACATCGAGCACCGCGCCGCGCTCGCCGAGGCCCTCGGCAAGGAGGTGTGGCCTGCCGATCGCGACCAGCTGATCGCCAAGGCGCAGGAGGGCAACCCCACCGACCGGGTGCTGTCGGATCTGCGGCGGCTGCCCGCCGGGCAGCAGTTCGAGAACGTCCAGGAGGTCGCCCGGGCCCTGGGGATCGGCACCGAGCAGCAGCGGTTCTGACGTGACCACGCAGAAGAAGCCGAGCCCGGAGGCGCTCGACAACGTCACCGAGGACAACGTCGGGACGCGGTCGCGGCTGCTGCCGGAGGAGGAGGCCCTCCGCGGCAGCGGCATGGAGGAGGTCGCCGCGGAGGTGATCCTCGCCGAGTCGGAGGAGCGGACGGTCAACGCCGACCCGGACGACGCCCAGGGGGCGCACCGGCAGTCCGCCGAGACCGCGGACCTGCCCTGACGTGCGCCACGAGCACCCGGTCCGGCTGCGCTGGTCGGACCCCGACGTGCTGGGCCACGCCAACCACGCCCGCGCGCTCGCCCTCCTGGAGGACGCGCGTCTGGCGATCGGGGACGACCACGCCGGTGGCGGGCTGATCCTGGCCCGCCTCGAGGTGGACTACCTGCGCCAGCTCTACTACCGGGTCGGCGAGGAGCTTCGCGTGCACAGCTGGGTGACCCGGCTGGGCACGAAGTCCTTCACCGTCCGGCAGGAGCTGGTGCAGGACGGCGAGGTCGCCATCCGCGCGGACTGCGTGCTCGTGGTGTTCGACTTCGCGGCGAACGCCAGCCGGCCGATGACCGACGCCGAGCGGGCGCACTGGACGCGGTACCTGGAAGCCGGTCAGACCGCCCCGTAGGCCGCCCAGAGCCGGGGGAAGCGGGCGGCGAACCACTCGTCGTCGTCCTCCGGGAACGGTTCGCCGGAAGGCCGCCCGAACTGGTCGTCGACCTCGTCGGGGCCGGGGTCGAGGTCCTCCTCGGCGAAGCCGCGGTCCTCGAGCACCTCGAGCGGGGCGTAGGCCCACTCCTCGGCGCACCCGAAGTCGTCCTCGTCCTCGTCCCACTCGAGGTCGACCAGGGCGTCGGGATCGGCCAGCACCCGCTCGTAGGCCTCGCGACCGTGGCTGATCAGCCAGTTGCGGAAGTCGAGGAAGGCGTCGTCGCTCGCCCCGCCGAGGGCGATGTGCGCCGCGGCCCAGAGGTCCCAGCGGTTCGCCCGGGCGCGTGCGGCCATGAGTTGCCGGTAGAAACCGAGGACGTCGTCGTCGGAGAGCTCCTCGAGCGCGGCCGTGAGCGTCGCGACGTGCTCGGCGACGGCCGAGTCCTTCGCGGTCTCGACCGCCTCCGCGCGGGTGTCCTCGACCAGCGTCCAGAAGGTGCTCGCGTCCACGGCGGGAACCTACCGGCGCGGCGGGGCGGCGGGGAGGTCGCCGAGCCCGCCACGCCCGTCGTTCCCAGGGGGAGCCCGGCTCGGCGGGGAGGTGCCGTGCCGGGGCCTCGGGGGACCCGCATGCCCCGGCGCCGGATCCCTTCGTAGACCCCCAGCGCGATCTGGTCGTCGGCGGCGAAGACGGCGGTCGGCGGGTCCGGGTGGTCCAGGAGGCGGTCCGCCGCGCGGGCTCCCGAGGCGTGCGCCGGTGGCCGAGCCCGGTCAGGTGCTCGGTGGCGCTGAGGCCCCCGGCCCAGTTGGTCGCGCCGGTCGTCGGCACGCCCAGCCCGGGTGCGCCGGCCGGGTCGACGACGACCGCGGGGACCTGCAGCTCGCGCAGGTCCGCGTCGAGCGCGGGGTCCAGCTCGCTGGTGACCAGGACGGCGCCGTCGCTGACTCGGGGGGAGCGCGCGACCCAGGTGATCATGCCCGCTTCCCGGGGTAGGGCCGAGGGCGATCGAGAGGAGACAGCGATGCCCAAGACGACGAAGAAGGGCGACCCGAAGCAGTCGGAGATCCCGAGCACCCTGCAGCGGTCGCCGAAGAAGGCGCAGCGCACCTTCACCAAGGCCTACGACTCGGCCATGGACGAGTACGACGACGGCGAGCGCGCGGCACGGACGGCGTGGGCCGCGGTGAAGCACTCCTTCGAGAAGGTCGGTGATCACTGGGAGAAGAAGGAGGGCGGCAAGAAGGGGCCCTCCGACGCCCAGGCCGAAGGTGGCCGGGGCACGGGCAGGAGGACCAAGGGCGGGGTCGACGCCAACGCCTCGAAGTCGCACCTCTACGACCTGGCCAAGAAGCTCGACATCTCCGGCCGGGCGAAGATGAAGAAGAAGGAACTGGTCGACGCCATCCAGAAGGCGAACGACAAGAAGACCGCCAAGTCGCGGAAGAAGTGAACGGCCCATCGCGCCGCTCCCGCCCACGCTGCGAGCGGCGCGACGTCAGCCGATGAGGAGGAACTCGGTCTGCCGCCCGTCGAGGTACTCGACGCCGGCACGGGTGAGCGCGATGCCCTCCTCGAGCCCCAGTCGGACGCACTGGCCGCCCCACTCGGGCACCGTCCGGCGCACCGCGAGCTCCAGGGCGTACGCCGTGTCGGGGTGCACGGGGTAGTCGCCGGCACCGGGCACGCCGTGCTGCTGGTCCCACTGGCCGATCGCCGGGCCGGCACCGTGCCCGTGGTAGCCGATGGGGTGCGAGTACACGTCCCCGTCGAGCCCCTCGACCGCCGCCGCGGCGCGGGTGGCGGCCAGCACCTCGTTGCCGGTTCGGCCGGGCACCAGCGCGGACGTGGTGAGCTCCTGCAGGAGGTTCGCCGCCGCCAGGGCGTCCCGCAGCCCGGCGGGAGCGTCGGTCTCGCCGGGGCGCAGGACGTACGCGACGCGCTGGGTGTCGGTGCGCAGGCCCAGGCAGCTCAGGCCGACGTCGCAGTGCAGGAGGTCGCCGGGCCGCACCACCGCATCCCCGGGAACGGCGGGGAGCAGCGTGCCGGCGTCCTCGGCCAGCGGCACCCCGGCCCGCTGCAGCAGCACCGACGGCTGGAACCACGGCTCGACCCCGAGGTCGTGGAAGCGCTGCCGGATCCACCACGCCACGTCCAGGGGCGTCGTCGCACCCACCCGCACGACGGAGGGGGAGAACGCCTCCGCGATCACCTGGTGCACCAGCCGGTTCATCCCGCGCAGCGCGTCGATCTCCTCCGGCAGGCGCGTCTCCAGCCAGCTCACCGCCAGCCGTTCGGCCGAGACCAGCCGCTCGGCGTAGGGGCCCAGCGCCTCGGTGAGCAAGCGGTGCTCGGTGTGGGAGAGCCCGTCGGCGAGGGCGAAGTCCTCGGACACGTCGATGCCGATGCGACGAGGGTCGGCCTGCTCGACGAACCGGCGGACCTCCGCCCACTGCCCCCGCCCGGCCGGTTCCCGGGGGTCGGCGCTCCACGCGGGCAGGAACTGGCCCACCGGGTAGCGGGACACCGCCGCGGGGGTCACGCCGTCGTCGCTGCGGTGCAGCAGCAGGATCGTGCGCCGCCGGGCGGACAACCAGGACGCCGGCAGCAGCGTGGCGAGCACCGGGTCCTCGTTGTACTCGCGGCCGGCGACGATCCACAGGTCGATGCCCGCACGGTCCATGAGGCCGGGCAGGACGTCGAGCAGCCGCTGGGTCAGCCACCGGTCGCGCACGTCGGCCTGCACGCGCAGCGGAGGCGGCACCGTTCGCGTCGGGCCGGGCGCGACGAGCGACATGCCCCTAGCGAAGCAGAGAACCGCCGGACGCACCGGTCGAGCGCCCCGGCCTAGGAGCTGGTCTCCTCCGCCCGGGGGCTGCGGGCGCGCGGCACCCCGGCGGTCGCCACCCGGTCGCGGCCCTCGCGCTTGGCCCGGTACATCGCGCCGTCGGCCTCGTCGACCAGCCGCCAGAGCGCCGCGACGGGGTCCTCCCCGTCGGTCGGCCGGGTGACGGCGAGGCCGACCGAGGCGGTGACCCCGTGCCCGCCGGCGCCCTGCCCCCGGGCGACGGCCGACCGCAGCCGCTCGGCCAGCAGGCCGGCCTCGGCGGCGTCGCTGACCGAGCCCACGACCACCAGCTCCTCGCCGCCGACGCGGGCGAGGACGTCCGCGGGGCGGACGGCGACCCGGAGGGACGCCGCCACCGCGCTGAGGACGGCGTCGCCGACCGCGTGCCCGAACTCGTCGTTGAGCCGCTTGAAGTGGTCCAGGTCGAGGACCATGGCGCAGACGCGGGCGCCGTCGCGCCGCGCCTGCCGCCACAGGCGGTCGGCCTGCTCGACGAGGTAGCGGCGGTTGTGCAGCCCGGTGAGCGGGTCCAGGCGGGTGAGCGTCTCGGTCTCGGCCAGCAGGCGCTGCACGCGCCGGCGGAGCAGGTAGACCGACGTCGCCGCGCCGTTGAGCGTGCAGGCGCTGACCCCGACCTGGACGCCGAGGGCGACGCCGTCGTCGTAGCTGGGCCACAGCGCCGCCAGGCAGACAACGGTCGTCACCGCCATGTGCAGGCTCAGCGCCCTCGGTGCCAGGAACCAGCCGGCCGCGAGGGCGGGGAACAGGAGCATGAGCGGGGTGGCGTAGCGCAGCGGGTCCTCGATGCAGAGGACGACCACCAGGTAGACCAGGTCGCCGAGCAGGACGAGGGCGAGCGTGTGCCCCGGCCCGAGCCGTCCCCGCGCGATCAACGACGCGGCGAGGGCGAGCAGGAGCAGCATCGTGCCGGCGTAGGCCCACCGCGCGGCGCCCTCGCGCAGCACGCCGTCCACGAGGAGGTTGACCGAGCCCATCAGGGCTCCGGTGATCAGCAGGACGGCGAGGGTCAGGGCGGCGACGCGGTGCTCGTGACCGTGCGGGTCGGCCGGCTCCGGGAGGACGGTGGCCAGGTCAGGGGCGCGCACGTCCGGGCCGGTCACGGGTGCAGGATGCCGCACGGACCGGTGTTCCGGCACCCCCTGTTCCTCTCCCGTCACCCTGCGGTGCGTGTGCGAGCGGGCCCGCCCGACCGGTGGAAGGCTGGGGGCGTCCGACGAGCGAAGGAGGTCGCGCATGAGCCAGGGGCCCTGGTTCTTCTGCCTCAGGCACCACACCGTCGAGCCGCGCGAGGGGTGCGCCGAGCGGCACCGGCTCGGCCCGTACGCGACCCGCGAGGAGGCCGAGCACGCGCTGCAGTCCCTCGCCGAGCGCAACGAGGAGCTGGACGCCGAGGACCGCGAGTGGCGGGGCGACCCACCGCCCTCCTGACCGGGCGGGGCATGATCAGTCCGAGCAGCCGGGCTGTCCGGCGCCGCGGGAGGGGTGGACGTGACGGACGGTCGCGCGGTCGAGGAACTGGTCGTGGGCGTGCTGGGTGGCACCGGGCCGCAGGGGCGCGGGCTGGCCGTGCGGTTGGCCGCCCAGGGGCAGCGGGTGCTGCTGGGCTCCCGGGACGCCGAGCGCGCCGCCGAGGTGGCCGCCGAGGTCGCCGAGCGCGCCGCGACGGTGGCCGGCGGGGTCGAGGTGTCGGTCACCGGCGGCTCGAACGTCGACGTCGCGGGTGCGGCGGACCTGGTCATCGTCGCCGTCCCGTTCGCCGGGCACGCCGCCACGCTCGCGGAGCTCGCGACCCCGCTGGCCGGGAAGATCGTCGTCGACTGCGTCGTGCCCATGGGCTTCGACGAGCTCGGCGCCTACGTGCTCGACGTCGAGGAGGGCAGCGCCGCCCAGCAGGCGGCCGCCCTGCTGCCCGACTCGCACGTGGTCGGCGCCTTCCACCACCTGTCGGCCAAGCTCCTCGAGGACCTCTCCAAGCCCACCATCGACGGCGACGTCATGGTGGTCGGCGACGACCGGGCCTCGATGGACACCGTGCAGGCGCTGGCCGGCCGGCTGCCGGGGATGCGGGGCATCTACGCAGGGCGGCTGCGCAACGCCCGCCAGGTCGAGGCGCTCACCATCAACCTGGTGTCGGTCAACCGCCGGTACAAGGTCCACGCGGGCGTCCGGATCACCGACGTCTAGGAGGGCCCCGTCCTCCGCACCCCCTCGCATGCTCGGGGGTGGGCCTCCGGACGGGGCCACGGGGAGCCGAGCCGTGTCCGGCACTGTCATCCGGGACGACCAGCGGCGGCCCTACGTCGGGCCGCCGCCGCGGCGGGTCGTCTCGCTGGTGCCGTCGCTGAGCGAGGCGATCGCGGCCACCGACGCCGGGCTGCTGGCCGGGGCGACCGACTGGTGCACCCACCCCGCCGGGCTCGACGTCCCGCGGGTCGGCGGCACCAAGTGGCCCGACGTCGGCCGGGTGCTCGACCTGGCGCCCGACCTGGTGGTCGCCAACGCCGAGGAGAACCGCGCGGAGGACGTCGACGCGCTGCGCGCCGAGGGAGTGCCGGTGTGGGTGACCGCGCCCGCCACCGTCGACCAGGCGCTGGACTCCCTCGGCCGGCTCTGCGCCGCGCTCGGCCACGCGGACCCGGCCTGGCTGGCCGGGGCGCGAGCGGCCTGGGCCGCGCCGGCGCGACTGCCCGACGTGGCGGCGGTCGTCCCGATCTGGCGCCGCCCCTGGATGGTGCTGGGCCGCGACACCTTCGCCGGGAACGTGCTGGCACGGCTCGGCGTCCGCAACGTCTTCGCCGGGCACGCCGACCGGTACCCGAAGCTCGGCCGGGACGAGCCCGCGGTGGTGCGGGCGGAGCTCGTCGTCCTCCCCGACGAGCCCTACCCGTTCGCTCCCGAGGACGGCCCGGAGGCGTGGCCGCAGGCGAGGCCGGCCTTCGTCAGCGGCCGGCACCTGACCTGGTACGGCCCCTCGCTGGCCGAGGCGCCCGGGGTGCTGCTCGCCCAGCTCGGCGGCTGACCGTCCACACCCCTGCACCTCCGCCCGGTGGCAGAGTGGGGGAGTGCTGCTCGCGAACGCGGTGGCGCTCGTGCACGCCGCCGCCGTCCTGTTCATGCTGGCCGGCGCCCTGCTCGCCCTCCGCCGGCCCCGGCTGGTGCTGCTGCACGCCCCCGTCGCCCTGGTGGTCCTGGGCGTCAACCTGGCCGGCGCCGACTGCCCGCTCACCGACCTCGAGCTCTGGCTGCGGGGGCGGGCCGGCGCGCCGGGCTACGAGGGCGGCTTCCTGGGCCACTACCTGTTCGAGCCGCTCGGGCTGGACGTCGACGCGGCCGGCACGCAGCTCGGCATCTACGCGGTCGCGTTCGGCCTCAACGCCGTCGGCTACGGGCTGCTCGCGGCGCGCGCAGTCGGCGCCGGGGGCGTTCCGCGTGCCCGGGGGCCGCTGCAGGAGCCGGAGAGCGCGGGTCCGACCCCCGCAGCGAGCTGAGCGGCCTACTCGAAGGAGTGCTCCGGCCCCGGGAAGACACCGCCCCTGACGTCGGCGGCGTACTCGCGGGCCGCCCGCAGCAGCTCGCCGCGCAGGTCGGCGTACTTCTTCACGAACTTCGGCACCCGGCCGCCGTTGAGGCCCGCCATGTCCGGCCACACCAACACCTGGGCGTCGCAGTCCGCACCGGCTCCGATGCCGATGGTCGGGATGGTGAGCTCCTCGGTCACCTGCGCGGCGACCGTGGCCGGCACCATCTCCAGGACGACGGCGAACGCACCCGCCTCCTGCACGGCGTGCGCGTCGGCCAGCAGCTGCTCGGCCCCCGCGCCACGCCCCTGCACCCGGTAGCCCCCGAGCGCGTGCTCGCTCTGCGGCGTGAAACCGATGTGCGCCATCACCGGGATGCCGGCGTCGTGCAGCAGCCTGATCTGCGGCGCCACCCGCACCCCGCCCTCGAGCTTGACCGCCTGGGCCCCGCCCTCCTTCATCATGCGCACGGCGGTGTCGAACGCCTGCTGCGGACCGGACTCGTAGCTGCCGAACGGCAGGTCGGCGACGATCAGCGCCCGCTTGGTGGAGCGGGTGACCGCCTTGGTCATGAGCAGGATGTCGTCGACGGTGACCGGCACGGTGCTCGAGTGCCCCAGCACGACGTTGCCGGACGAGTCGCCCACCAGCATCACCGGGATGCCGGCCTCCTCGAACACGGCCGCGCTGTAGGTGTCGTAGGCGGTGAGCATGGCCCACTTCTCGCCGCGCTGCTTGGCCTGCTGGAGGTGGTGGATGCGCACCCGCGCCGTCGACTGGCCGCCGTACAGGACCGACTCGCTCACGCCTGTGCTCCTTCGCGGACGGTGGGCAGGGTCTCGCGCCACCGGTTGGTGACGGGCAGCCGCCGGTCGCGGCCGAACGCCTTGAGGCTGATCTTCGTGCCCGGGGCCGACTGGCGGCGCTTGAACTCGGCGGCGTCCACCAACCGGAGGACGCGGGCCACCACGTCCGGGTCGTGCCCCCGCTCGAGCAGCTGCGCGAGACCCAGGTCGCGGTCCACGTAGTCGGCGATCACCGCGTCCAGCTCCTCGTAGGAGGGCAGCGAGTCGCTGTCCACCTGACCCGGCGCCAGCTCGGCCGACGGCGGCTTCTCGATGGAGTTCCGCGGGATGGGCTCGGTCTCCCCGCGCTCGGCGGCGTGCGCGTTGCGCCAGCGGGCGAGCTCCCACACCAGCGTCTTGGGCACGTCCTTGATCGGGGCGAAGCCGCCCGCCGAGTCGCCGTAGAGGGTGGAGTACCCGACGGCGACCTCGCTCTTGTTGCCCGTGGTCAGCAGCAGGTGCCCGTGCTGGTTGGACAGCGCCATGAGCAGCGTGCCGCGCACCCGTGCCTGCAGGTTCTCCGCGGCGACGCCGGAGAGCTCCACCGAGGCCTCGAACGCGTCGACCATCGGCGCGATCGGCACGACCGAGTAGTGCAGCCCGGTGCGGCGGGCGAGGTCCTCGGCGTCGGCGAGCGAGTGCTCGCTGGACCACTTGGACGGCAGCCCGACACCGTGCACCCGGTCGGCGCCCAGGGCGTCGACCGCCAGCGCCGCGCAGACCGCCGAGTCGATGCCACCGGAGAGGCCCAGCACCACCGAGGGCATGCCGTTCTTGTCGATGAAGTCCCGCAGTCCCAGCACCAGCGCCCGCCAGACCTCCTCGCACTCCCCGAGCGGCTCGACGACCGTGGCCGGCCGCGGCTCGTAGTCGGCCACCGGCTCCTCGCCCACGACGTGCCGGGTGACGGTCATCGGACCGAGCCGGCCCGCGCGCCGCTCGGGTACCCGGGCCCGGTCGATCGACAGGTCGACGGTGAGCAGGTGCTCCACGAACTGCGGCGCCCGGGCCAGCAGCTCGCCGGTCGGGGAGACGGCCATCGAGTCGCCGTCGAACACCAGCTCGTCCTGGCCGCCGACCTGGTTGCAGTAGAGGATCGCCGCCCGCGCCTCGGCGGCGCGGCGCCGCACCAGGGGCAGTCGCAGGTCGTCCTTGGCGCGCTCGTAGGGCGAGGCGTTGGGCGAGACGACGAGGTCGACGCCGGCCTGACCGGCGACGCCGCACGGCCCGCCCTCGACCCAGAGGTCCTCGCAGATCGTCAGCGCGACGTCGACCCCGTGCAGCCGGACCACCGGCAGCTCGGTGCCCGGCACGAAGTAGCGCGCCTCGTCGAAGACGCCGTAGTTGGGCAGGTGCCGCTTGTAGTACCGGACGACGACCTCACCGCCGTGCAGCAGGGCCGCGGCGTTGCGCGGGGCCCCCCGGCGGGGGTTGGCGTCGCTGGGCCGGTCGTCGTCGGTGGGCGGCTCGTCGACCGGGGCCGGCCCGCTGCCCTCGGTGTGCGCGAGGTACCCGACGACCACGGCCAGCCCGCCGAGCCCGTCCGCGGCCAGCCGCGCGGCGAGGTCGACCAGCGCGCGCTCGCTGGCGCGGGCGAAGGACTCCCGGAGCACGAGGTCCTCCGGCGGGTAGCCGGTCAGCGTCATCTCGGGGAAGACGACGAGGTGGGCGCCCGCCTGCGCCGCCTCCGCCGCCTGGCGGACGACGAGGTCGCTGTTGCCCGCGAGGTCACCGACCCGCGTGTCGACCTGGGCCAGGGACACCCGCATCTGCACCGGCTGCTGATCGCTCACGGGCCCATCCTCGTCTCGGACCCGCCCCGGGTGCGAGGGGGGCCCGGTGGTCACGGTCTCCAGAAGGCCACGACCTTCGTGCGCAGCTCGGCACTGAGCCGCCGGTAGAAGCGCTGGGCGGCCACGTTGTCCTCGCGGACCTCCCAGCGCACGGCGAGCCCCTCCCGCGCCGCCAGGGTGCCGAGCTCGGACATCAGCAGCCGGCCCACCCCGGCGTCCCGGTGGCCTGCGCGCACGAAGAGGTCGTCCAGGCCGAGGATGTCGCGGCCCAGCCACAGGTGCAGCCGGCGGACCGCGGAGACGTACCCGGCCGGCTCTCCGTCGCGTTCGGCGAGCAGGACGACGACATCGGGCCGGGCGAGCATCGCCGTCCACGTCCCGAGGCCGCCGGCGACGGCGTCCGGGGTCCCCTCGTGCGCGGCGATCTCCCGCACCATCGCGAGGACGGTGGCCGCGTCGTCGGGGCCGGCCCGGCGCACGTCCACGTGGCTGGCGGTCGTGCGCAGCGGGGTCTCCGGAGGAGTCCCAGGAGCGGAGTGGCCGGGCATGGCAGCAGCATGCCGGTCCGGAGGGCGGGGCCGTGCACCGGTCAGCGGCTCGAGACGCTGCGCAGGCCGCGCCGGCTCGGCTCCGTCCCGCGTCCCCCGTGCCCGACGACGACGACCGGACCGGCGACCCCGGCCAGCACCCTCCGCCCCACCGACCAGGCGCTCCGGGTCAGCCGGCGCCGGCCCGGGGCCCCCAGGACGAGGAGGGCGGCGCCCGCGGCGGCCGCGACGAGCGCGGAAGCGGGGTCCGCGTTCCGGGCGTCCACCGTCACGGGCACGTCGAGGAACTCCTCCCGCCACGGGGCGAGCGCCCGGTCCACCAGCCGGACGGCACCGGCCTCGGTGACGACGCGGGAGGCGCACACCCCTTCGAGGTCCGCGGGGGCGTCGGCGCTCCACGCGTGCAGGACGGTCAGGGGGAGGCCTCGCCTCCGGGCCGCCCGGACGGCGAAGCCGAGGGCGGCGCCGGAGGGCGGCGCGCCGCCGATGCCGACGACGACGCGGGGGGACGACCGCGGGTCGGTCGCGCGCGCGAGGGCGCGGACCACCGTGACCGGGCACGCGGCGGCGGACGCGAGCCGCAGCGGCGCACGTCCGGCCCAGAGGCGGGGCAACGCCGTGGCAGCGGGGGTGCCGAGCACCAGCAGGGCTGCCGTGCGGCTCTCGCCCAGGAGCGCGGTGCGCGCCGACCCGCCCACCCGGGAACTCTCCACCGCGAGGCCTGGGTCGACCGCGCGGGCCCGGGACGCCGCGGCGTCCAGCGCCCCGGTCGTGGCACCCACCGGGTGCACCAGCCGGAGGGGGAGGCCGCGGATCGAGGCCTCGGCGGCCGCCCAGTCGACGGCATCACCGGAGGTAGGGGTGACCTGGACGACGACCGGCGCGGAGCGGGTGCCGGGCTGCCTGCGCACGAGGTCCTCCTCGCCGGACGCCGGGCGGAGGCCGCCCGGGACGACGCCGAACGTATCGCATCACGATAGAAGCCGCCAGCCTCCCGGGCGCGGCCCCGTGGTGTGATGACGCCGTGGCTGCGACGGGCGGGGACGGCGATCCGGCGCCCCTGAGCAAGGCCGACTTCGAGGCGCTGGCCCGGTTCCGGTTCGGCATCCGGCGCTACCTGCGGTTCAGCGAGGAGATCGTGCGCAGCCACGGGCTCACCCCGCAGCAGTACCAGCTGCTCCTGGCGCTCAAGGGCTTCCCGCAGCGGGACTGGGCAACGGTCCGCGAGCTGGCCGAGCGGCTGCAGCTACGCCACCACAGCGTGGTCGAGCTGGTCGACCGCGCGCAGAAGCAGGACCTCGTCGGGCGGACCGCGGACCCCGACGACGCGCGCGCGGTGCGGGTGGTGCTGACCCCGGCGGGGGAGGAGGTCCTCGGCCGGCTCGCCTCCCTGCACCGGGCCGAGCTGAGCCGGATGGCGGCCGTCCTCAGCCCGCCGGACTGGCACGCACCCGGCTGACCGGGCGCCGGCACCGCGACACGTCGTCGTCAGGGGCGCGGAACGGTGCGCGGATCGCCCGGACGGGGCAGGCTTGCGCCGACGTCACACCCACGAAACGAGCGGACTGGATCATGGCCGGCATGGACCGACAGCAGGAGTTCGTCCTGCGGACCCTGGAAGAGCGCGACATCCGCTTCGTGCGGCTGTGGTTCACCGACGTCTCCGGCTACCTCAAGGCCGTGGCGGTGGCCCCGGCGGAGATCGAGGCGGCGTTCGCCGAGGGCATCGGCTTCGACGGCTCGGCGATCGAGGGCTTCGCCCGCGTCTACGAGTCCGACATGCTCGCCAAGCCCGACCCGGGGACGTTCCAGGTGATGCCGGCGCGCGAGGGCCGGGCCAGCGACACCGCGCGGATGTTCTGCGACATCACGCTGCCCGACGGCTCGCCGTCGTGGGCCGACCCGCGCCACGTGCTGCGCCGGGCCCTGGCCAAGGCCGGCGACATGGGGTTCACCTTCTACACGCACCCCGAGATCGAGTTCTTCCTGCTCAGGGACCTGCCCACCGACGGCACCCCGCCCCAGCCGGCCGACACCGGCGGCTACTTCGACCTGTCCACGCACAACGTGGCCCACGACTTCCGGCGCGAGGCGGTCTTCGCGCTGGAGGCGATGGGCATCTCGGTGGAGTTCAGCCACCACGAGGTCGCCCCGGGGCAGCAGGAGATCGACCTGCGCTACGCCGACGCCCTCTCCATGGCCGACAACATCATGACGCTGCGGCACGTCGTCCGGGAGGTGGCGCTGGCCCAGGGCGTGCACGCGACGTTCATGCCCAAGCCGTTCACCGAGCTCGCGGGCTCGGCGATGCACACCCACCTGTCGCTGTTCGAGGGCGACCGCAACGCCTTCCACGACCCGGCCGACCCGATGCGGCTGTCGACGACCGGCAAGCAGTTCATCGCCGGCCTGCTGACCCACGCCCGCGAGGTCACCGCGATCACCAACCAGACGGTGAACTCCTACCGGCGGCTGCTGGCCGGCACCGAGGCGCCCACCGCGGCCACCTGGGGCCGGGCCAACCGCTCAGCGCTGGTCCGCCTGCCGAGCTACAAGCCGAGCAAGGCCCAGTCGGCCCGGGTCGAGGTGCGCTCGCCCGACTCCGCCTGCAACCCCTACCTGACCTTCGCGGTGCTGCTGGCCGCCGGGCTGCGGGGCATCGAGAAGGGCTACGAGCTGCCGCCGGAGGCCGAGGACGACGTCTGGTCGCTCACCGACACCGAGCGCCGCGCGGCCGGGTACGAGGACCTGCCGGTGAGCCTCGGTGAGGCGCTGACCGCGATGCAGGGCAGCGAGCTGGTCGCCGAGACGCTCGGCGAGCACGTCTTCGAGTTCTTCCTCCGCAACAAGTGGGAGGAGTTCAACTCCTACCGGCAGAACGTCACGCCGTTCGAGCTCCGGCGCTACCTGCCCGGCCTCTGAGGGAGCCGCGCTCCCGAAGCGGCGGTGCGGGGCGGCGGCCCCCTGGCTCTAGGCTCGGCGGCGTGACCTCCAGCGGCCGCCTGCTCGTCGTCGTCCCCAGCGAGACCGATCCGCCGGCCCGGCTGGGGGAGTGGCTGTGCGCGGCCGGCCTGGAGCTCGACGAGCGGCGGCTGGGCCTGGGCGCCGAGCTGCCCGCCGGCCTGGACGGCTACGACGGGCTGCTCGTCCTGGGCGGGCCGCAGTCGTCGATGGACGACGAGGCGACCAGCCCCGAGCTCGTCGGCGTGCGCGAGCTGCTCCGGCAGGCGCTCGCCGCGGACCTGCCCACCCTCGCCGTGTGCCTGGGCGCCCAGCTGCTGGCCCAGGTCGGCGGGGGGCGCACCCGGGTGGGAGCGGCGGGGCCGGAGGTCGGTGCGACGCTGGTGGCCAAGCGGGACGCCGCCGACGCCGACCCGGTGTTCCGGCCGCTGCCGCTGTCGCCGGACGTCATCCAGTGGCACCACGACGAGATCTCCGAGCTGCCGGCCGGGGCGACGCTGCTGGCCGGCAACCCGCACTACCCGCACCAGGCCTACCGGGTGGGCACCGCCGTCTACGGGCTGCAGTTCCACATCGAGACGACGCCGGAGATGGTGCGGGCGTGGGCCGCCAGCGACCCCGTCGGCGTGGCCGCGAGCCCGCTGGACGTCGAGACGTTGTGCGCCCGGGCCGCCGCCGCCCACGACGACCTCGACGAGGTCTGGCGGCCCTTCGCCGGGAGGTTCGCCGACCTGGTGCGCTCCCGGGCGCAGGTGCGCGCGTGAGCGTGCCCCAGGCGGAGATCCCGCGGCGGGCGGTGGTCCGCCTCGTCCGGTTCGGCTTCGAGGACGGCGAACGCGCGGCCCGGCTGCTGTCCGACCCGTCGCTGGGGCTCTGGGACCTCGACCGCAACGAGCCGGCCGACCCGGAGGCTGGGCCGGTCGTCGCCGCCCTGGCCCGGGCGGGGGACCCCGACCTGGCCGTCCGCTCGCTGCACCGGCTGGTCGAGGCGCTGGACGCCGAGGACGGCACCGGCGGCGCGGCTGCCGCGCTGCTGGCCCGGCTGCGCGGTTCCGGTCACCTCCGCGCCCGCCTGCTCGCCGTCCTGGGCGCGAGCTCGGGGCTGGCCGACCACCTCGCCGCCTACCCGCTGGACTGGGAGGTCCTCGACGACAGCAACGGGCCGAGCCGGCCCACGCCCCCCGCGCTGGAGCGGCAGATGCTCGCGGCGGTCGGCGCCGACCCCGACGACCCGCCGTGGGGCGTCCGGCTGGGCTCCGCCGCGCCCGACGCCGGGCCCTCGCGCATCGCGGCCCTGCGGCACGCCTACCGCCGGGCGATCCTCTCCCTCGCCGGACGCGACCTGGCCGACGGCGTGCCGGCCGAGGAGGCCGCGGCGGAGCTCGCCGACATCGCCGCCGCCGTCCTCACGGCCGGGCTGGCGCTCGCCGTCGCGGAGCAGCCGACGGACACGACCGCCTGCCGTCTCTCGGTCATCGCGCTCGGCAAGACCGGTGGGCGGGAGCTGAACTACGTCAGCGACGTCGACGTCGTCTTCGTGGCCGAGCCGGTCGACCCCGGTGACCCCGAGGGCGCGGCCCTCACCGGGGCGACACGCGTCGCCGCGTCGCTCATGCGCATCTGCCGGGAGGCGGCCTGGGAGGTCGACGCGGCCCTGCGCCCCGAGGGCAAGGCCGGCGCGCTGGTCCGCACCGTCGCCGGGCACGCCGCCTACTACGAGCAGTGGGCCGACACCTGGGAGTTCCAGGCGCTGCTCAAGATGCGCCCGGTCGCCGGTGACCCGCACCTCGGGCGCGCCTACGTCGACGCGCTCTGGCCGCTGGTGTGGAAGGCGGGCGACCGGCCCGGCTTCGTGGGCCAGGTGCAGGCGATGCGCCGCCGGGTGGAGGCCAACATCCCCCCGGCCCAGGCGGAGCGGGAGCTGAAGCTCGGCCGCGGTGGGCTGCGCGACGTCGAGTTCGCCGTCCAGCTGCTGCAGCTGGTGCACGGCCGGGCCGACCCGACGCTGCGGCTCGGCGGCACCCTGCCGGCGCTGCTGGCGCTCTCGGCCGGCGGCTACGTCGGCCGCGAGGACGCCGCCACGCTGATCGCGTCCTACCGCTTCCTGCGCACCGTCGAGCACCGGCTGCAGCTGCTGCGGCTGCGGCGCACCCACCTGCTGCCCACCGACGAGCAGCAGCTGCGCTGGCTGGCCCGGTCGATGGGGTACAAGCCCGACCACCGGGGTGACGCCGTCGACGTGCTGCGGGCCGAGCTCGCCCTGCACACCCGCGAGGTGCGGCGGCTGCACGAGAAGCTCTTCTACCGGCCGCTGCTCTCCGCGGTCGCCCGCGTACCCGGGGAGCACCTGCACCTGGGTTCGAAGGCGGCCGGTGACTGGCTGCGGGCCCTCGGCTTCGCCGACCCGGAGGGGGCGCTGCGGCACCTGGCGGCGCTCACCGGTGGGGTCTCCCGGTCGGCGTCGATGCAGAAGTACCTGCTGCCGGTGCTCCTGCAGACCTTCGCTTCCTGCCCCGACCCCGATGCCGGGCTGCTGGCCTACCGGCAGGTGAGCGAGGCGCTGGGCGGCAACCAGTGGTTCCTCCGCCTGCTGCGGGACGAGGGGCAGGTCGCCGAGCGCCTGGCCCAGCTGCTCGGGTCCAGCCAGTACGTCGCCTCGCTGCTCACCCGCACGCCCGAGGCGCTGCGCCTGCTCGCCGACGACGCCGAGCTGGAGCCGCGGTCGGCGGCGACCCTGGCCAAGGCGTGGCGGCAGGCGGCGCGTCGCGCGCCCGACCCGCAGGCCGGCGTGCGGGTCATCCGCGCGCTGCGCCGCCAGGAGCTGCTACGGATCGCCGCCGCCGACCTCCTGGGCCGGCTCGACGTGCACCGGGTGGGCCGGGCGCTCACCGACGTCGCCGCCGCCACGCTGCAGGCCGGGCTCGACGCCGCGCTGCGCGCGTACGCCCAGGAGAGCCGTGTCGACGTCGACGACCTGCCGATGGACCTCGCCGTCATCGGCATGGGGCGGCTCGGGGGCGGGGAGCTGGGCTTCGGGTCCGACGCCGACGTCCTGTTCGTCCACCGGCCGCGCCCGGGGGCGGACGAGGCGAAGGCCTCGGCCGCGGCGAACGCCGTCGCCCACACGCTGCGGCGGCTGCTCGCGGAGCCGGCCCCCGACCCGGCGTTCGAGGTGGACGCCGACCTGCGGCCCGAAGGCCGCCAGGGCGCCCTCGTGCGCAGCCTCCCCGCCTTCCGCGAGTACTACCAGCGCTGGGTGTCGGTGTGGGAGGTGCAGGCGCTGCTGCGCGCGGTCCCCGTCGCCGGCGACGAGCAGCTGGGCGAGGAGTTCGTCGCGCTCGTCGACCCGGTCCGGTACCCGGCCGACGGGCTCTCCCCGGAGCAGGTGGCGGAGATCCGCCGGATCAAGGCGCGGGTGGAGCGCGAGCGGCTGCCGCGCGGTGCCGACCCGGCCACCCACACCAAGCTGGGCCGCGGCGGGCTGGCCGACGTCGAGTGGACCGTCCAGCTGCTCCAGCTGCAGCACGCCGCGCGGGTCCCGGCGCTGCGCGTCCCCTCCACCACGGGGGCGCTGACCGCGCTCGCCGAGGAGGGCCTGCTGCCGGAGGACCATGCCGAGGCCCTGACCGCGGCGTGGGAGCTGGCCACCCGGTCGCGCAACGCGGTCTTCCTCGTGCGCGGGCGCCCCAGCGACCAGCTGCCGCGGCCGGGCCTGGAGCTGGGCGGGGTCGCCCGGGCATGCGGTTACGGCGCCGACGACGACCCCGGCCGGTTCCTCGACGACTACCGGCGCACCACCCGGCACGCGCGCACGGTCGTCGAGCAGGTCTTCTACGGGCAACCCGCCCCGGGCTGAGCCGCCGGTGCGCACGACGATCGGGTGGTACCGCGCCGCCCGGAGGGTTCGACGAGGTCGGCGCTGGCAAAGGCACGGAGGGACCGCCGTCCCCCCCCCCCGTCAGGATCTTCGATGCGCCTCCGACCCCTCGGGCTCTGCGCGGCCGTGCTCCTCACCGGGTGCGGGGCCGACGAGGCCCCACCTGCGGACGCCGGGCCCACGGCCTCGGCGACCGCGACGCCGGACGTCGAGGAGGTGGTGGAGCCGGTCGGGGAGGGCAGCACCGACGAGTCCGTGGCGGTGGGCGACGGGCCGGCGGTGACCCTGACCGACGTACGGCTGGCCGCCCACGGCCGGTTCGACCGCGTCGTCTTCGAGCTGGCCGGGGAGGGCGAGGCGGGCTGGCGGGTGGCCTGGACCGACGATCCGCGGGCTCAGGGGTCCGGGGCGCCGGTCCAGGTGCCCGAGGACGCCGTCCTGGGGATCACGTTGAGCAACATCGCGCTGCCCGGGGACGCGCCGGACGGCGTGGCGCCGTGGGGGGGCGCCTCGCGGCTGACGGTCGCCGACGCTGCGGTGCTCGACGCGCTGGTGGAGGACACCCTGTCCGAGGGGCGCTACAGCTTCTTCGCCGGGCTGGACGCGCGGCGCCCGTTCGCCGTGGCCGCGCTCGACTCACCGCAGCGCATCGTCGTCGACCTGCTCGCCGAGGAGCCGGTGGAGCCGGAGCGCCCCGAGGAACGCTGCGAGAGCCCGGCCGGCTTCGCCATCTCCTATCCGGAGGAGTGGTCGGTGAACCCGGGGACGGAGGTGCCGGCCTGCACCCGCTTCGCGCCCGACACGTTCACCGTGCCACCGGCCTCGGACGCCCGCGTCGCGCCGGTGAGCGTGCGGGTGGAGGGCATCCCCTTCGACCAGGTGGCCACCACCGGCAGCGGTGAGGTGCTCAGCCGGGACGAGACCACGGTCGACGGCCGGCCTGCGGTGCGGATCGAGCGGGTGACCGCGGGGCAAGGGCTCTGGCCCGAGGGCGTCCCGATCACCAGCGTCGTCGTCGACCTCGGGGCCGAGGGCGGTGACCCGCGGACCCTCGTCGTCGACACCGTGGGCCTCCCGCGGTTCGACTACCCGCGGAACGTCGACGTCCTGGACCGCATGGTGGCGACGCTGACCATCGGGGACGCCGGCTGAGCCCGCGCGGGGGACAGCCGGGTTCGCGCCGGGAGCGGCGGGGCATGCTGGGGAGCGTGTCGCCACCACCGTCGGCCGAACCCGAGCCGACCCAGGACCCCACCGCCGGAACCGACCCCGATGGGGGGCAGGTCGCCGGCGCCACGATCACGCCCTACCGCGACGGTCCGCTGATCGTGCGCGGCCGCTTCCGCCTGCAGGACCAGGACGGGGCCGAGATCGACCCCGGGCGCGACACGATCGCGCTGTGCCGCTGCGGCAAGTCGGGGATCAAGCCGTTCTGCGACGGTTCGCACAAGCGGTCCGGCTTCTCGGCACCGAGCGCGCCCAGCCGGCCCCGGCCGGCCGCGCGGATCCTCCGGGACGGGCGCCGGGAGGACTGACCCGGCGCCCGTCCCGGTTCAGCGGGTGGCCTCGAAGGCCCGCGCCATGCGGACCTGCTCCTCGAGGATCTCGGCGATGCGGGCCTGGACGGCGTCCAGCTGCCCGATCACCGCACTCGTGGCGTTGATGCCGGTGGTGACCGACTCGGTGCCGGCCTGGATGCCGGCGATCTGCTCGGACACCCGGCTGGTCGCCTGAGCGGTCTCCCGGGCCAGCTCCTTGACCTCGTTGGCCACCACGGCGAACCCCTTGCCGGACTCCCCGGCGCGGGCGGCCTCGATCGTGGCGTTCAGCGCCAGCAGGTTGGTCTGGTCGGCGATCGTGGAGATGATCCGGATGACGTCGCCGACGGCGGCCGAGGCACTGGCCAGGGCCTCCACCTGGGTGGTCATCGCGGAGGCCTCGGCCACGGCGTTCTCGGCGACCCGGCCGGCGTCGTCCGCGGCGTCGCGGAGCCGGGACACCGTCTCCAGCAGCTCGCGGGAGTTGGCCTGGTCGGCCTCGGCGCGGCGGAGGATGTCCAGGCGCTGGGAGACCAGCTCCTGGACGTTGCGCAGGGCAGCGGCGCGCGACTCGGAGAGCTCGATGGTCTCGGTGACGAAGAAGTCCATCGTCCCGACGACGCGCCCCTCGCAGGTGATGGGGAAGCAGACGCCGGACCTGACGCCCGCCCGCACGGCCGCCGGGCGGCGCACGCAGTCGGTCACGTCGGCCAGGTCCGGGACGAAGACCAGGTCGCGCTTGCGCCAGGCACGGCCGGAGAGGCCCACCCCCTCGGCGAAGCTGGCGGTGAGCGTGACCTGCCGGAACTCCTCACCGGCGGAGCCGGACTCGACGGCGAACCGCAAGACGTTCTCGATCTCGTCGAGCGCCCAGAACGAGCCGTACGCCCAGCCGAAGGCGGTCCGGACCGTCTCGAGGGCGACCCGCAGGGCGGTCGCCTCGTCGCGCGCCTCGCCGACCCGCGCGACGACGGTGGTGACCGCCTCCCGGTCGTCGAGGGTCTCGCGGAGCTGGGTGGTGGCGAGCACGCTGCGCCGGGCGTGGGCGACCAGTCGGCCGAGGGCCTGCCACTTCTCGCCCCGCCCGCCGAAGAACGGCAGCTCGCGCTCGCCGTAGCACTCCAGGACGGCGGTCACCCGATTGCCCTCGACGACGGGCAGGAAGCAGCCCTGGCGGGCGCCGGCCGCCCGGGCCGTGGCCCACCGCAGGCAGGTGCTCGTCGGCGTGCTCGCGTCCATGAGCACCGGGATGCGGCGGCGCATGGCTTGCCCGCCGTATCCGGCCCCCTCGACGATGGCCTCACCGGCGGGCCACCCGGCAGACATGGCGCCGGCCGCCGATCCCTCCGACACCCGCAGGACGAAGCGGCCCTCCCCGTCGGGCAGCCAGGCGGCGCCGTAGCTCAGGCCGAGGGCGTCGACGAGCGTGGTCAGGATCCGCTGGTGGGCGTCGAGCTCGCCGGCCACGTCGTCCTCGAGCGCGGCGATGACCTGTTCGAGCGCCTCGACGTCGCGCGGCTGCTCTGCCGGCTCCACCGTCCGACGCGTCTCCCGCCTGCGCATGAACCCTCCCGTGGCCCGCTGCCGCACCGCGGTGGTGCGGTCCGGTGGCGCGAGAGGTTTCGGTCGGCCACCGGCGTTGTTGAGTCGTACCGGTGCAGTAACCCCCGGCGCCGCCCGCGGCGGCTGGTATGCCGGGCGGGTCGGTTGCCCGATGTGACCCGCATCGCACAGGATGCGCGGGACGTCCTGCCCGGCGGGCTCCCCGGCCGGTGCCCGATCGGAGGACCCGTGGATTCCGCGCTCACCGCCGTCGCGCTGCCGCTCGCGCTGGCCGTCGTCATGTTCGGGCTGGGCCTCTCGCTCACCACCGGCGACTTCACCCGCATCGCCCGGCAGCCCCGGGCGGTCATCGTCGCCCTGGCCCTGCAGCTGCTCGTCCTGCCGGTCGTCTGCTTCGGGCTGGTGCTGGTCTTCGACCTCCCGCCGCTCCTGGCGGTCGGCATGCTCCTGCTCGCGGCCTCGCCCGGCGGCACCACGGCCAACCTGTTCAGCCACCTCTACAGGGGTGACGTGGCGCTCAACATCAGCCTCACCGCGCTGAACTCCGTCATCGCCGTCGTCACCCTGCCGGTGGTCACCAACCTGGCGATCGGGTGGTTCGACCCGCCGGGCGCCGGCAGCCTGGGGCTGCAGTTCGGCAAGACGCTGCAGGTGTTCGCGATCGTCCTCGTCCCGGTGGCGCTCGGCATGCTGGTGCGCCGGTCAGCGCCGGGGTTCGCCGACCGCTCCGACGAGCCGGTGCGCATCCTGTCGGCGGTCGTCCTCGCGCTGGTCATCGTGGGCACCATGCTGGCCGAGCGGGAGAACGTGGGGGGTTACCTGCGTGACGTCGGCCTGCCGGCGCTCGCCTTCTGCCTCACCAGCCTGGCGGTCGGGTACGGCGTGCCCCGGCTGCTCGGCATCGGTCAGCGGCAGGCGGTCGCCAGCTCCTTCGAGATCGGCGTGCACAACAGCACGCTGGCGATCGCCGTCGCCATCAGCGTGCTGGACAGCGTCGAGCTGGCCGTCCCCGCCGCGGTCTACGGGGTGCTGATGTTCCCCGTCGCCGCGTCGTTCGGCTGGCTGATCGCCCGAAACCGCAGCACCACCCGGCAGCGCGATGAGGCGGTGCCGGCCGGGTAGCCGGGCGCGCCCTCAGGCCGCCAGGGCCGGCCGGGTGCGCAGACCCGAGGCGCCGGCCTCCCAGGCCCCGAGGAGGTGCTGGGCGGCCAGGCCGTCCATGGCCAGCGAGCTGGCCGCCCCGAACAGCACGTCGGGCACCAGCTCCGGCTCCGCCGCGACCAGCGAGCCGCACATGTCCACCGACGCGATCTGCTCGTGCACCGCGTCGGCCTCCACGTGCTCGTCGTAGAAGACGGTGGTGCGCTCGTCGAAGCCGAGCCGGCGCAGCCCGGCCGAGTACCGCCGGCTGGGCTCGGAGGAGGTCATCTCCACCGTCGCCAGGTGGCCCAGCGCCGCACCGCGCCAGCGGCGGTGCAACCCGAACATCGACATCGTGTTGACCGACGCGAACGCCACCGCGGGCGCCTCGTCCCAGAGCGCCCCGTAGGCGGGGTCCAGACCCAGGTCGCGCATGAGCCCGGCGAACAGCTCGCTGTGCATCCGCTCGGCCGAGCCGCCGCCGTACTCGTCGGCCTGGATCTCCACCATGGCGGCCTTCGCGCGCCCGGAGAGCCGGGGGACGGCGAAGGTGTGCGGGTCGGCCTCCTTGAGGTGGTAGACCGACCGGAGGACGAGGTGCTCCCGCCACTGCTCCAGGGTGCCCTGCTTGGCCATGTAGGCCGAGAGCGAGGGGCCGTCGTCGGCGGCGATGAGCGCGGTGAGCTGCTGGTCGATCGGGTCACCGGTGACGGCGACCTCGCCGACGAGCCCGCGCAGGGCGGCCAGGTGCGCCCGCTCGAGGACGGCGCGCAGGCCGAGCAGCCCGGGGTGCCACTCCCAGTCGTCGGGAACCCCGTCGAAGCCGCGGTAGTGGAGCTCGTAGCAGACGGCGAGGCTGAGCTGCAGGTCGTCGTCGGCGAGCGCTCCGGCGGGGTCGACGTCCAAGCGCTCGGCGCGCTCCAGCGTCGCCGAGGAGAGGTCCGAGCGGGTGCTGAGGTCGCGGGCGAGGGTGTCGCTGAGCGGGCCACGTGGTTCGGGCAGGCGCATGATCGCCAGCATGCCCACCGGCGGCCGGTTCGATGCACCGGGAGGTGTGATGTCACCCGGCCGGCCACGGGGGCGCGGGGTCACGACACGGAAGGGGAGCGATGCCGTTCGAGTCCGACGACGTCGTCGTGCGGCGGCTGGACGCCGACCGCTGGACGGTGGTCGAGCCGCTCGTGTACCGGGGGAACCGCGACCGGTTCGTCGTCCCGGCCGGCTTCCCCACGGACTTCGCGACGGTGCCGCGCGTGGTGGTCTGGCTGGTGCCGCGGTTCGGGAGCTACACCGCGGCCGCCATCCTGCACGACTGGCTGGTCACCGACGGCATCGCCGGCGGGGTGGTGACCCCCCGCGAGGCCGACGGCATCTTCCGGCGGGTGCTGCGGGAGAGCGGGGTGCCGGTGCTGCGCCGCTGGCTCATGTGGTGCGCCGTGCGGTGGGGCGCCTTCGCCGATCCGGTGCGGGGCGCTGGGTGGTGGCGGAGCGCGCCCGCCGTGGTCGGCATCTCGCTGCTCGCGGCCCCGGTCGTGGTGCCGCCGGCCGTGCTCATCGCGGTCGCCCTGACCGTCTACGGGCTGGCCGAGGCGGCGGTGGGCCTGGTCACCGGCACCCCGCCGGAGGACGCCGGCTCGATGCGCACCTGAGGCGGCGTCAGCCGGCGGCCAGGAACCGGTCGAGGGCGGCGGCGATCTGCGCGTGGCCGCTCGTGGTCGGCTGGACGCCGTCGCCGGACATGCCGAAGTCAGGCAGCGCGGAGAGGTCGGCGAACGCGTAGCCCTGCTCCGCCGCCACGCCGGACATGGCCCGGATGTACTCCTCCCACGCGGCTGCGGGGACGTCGGTGCTCGGCGGGTAGCCGACGACCAGCACCGACGGGTCGGGGCCGGCGTCCGGGCCGAGCAGGTGCGCGATCGTCGTGGTGAGGGACCCGCGGAAGTCCGCGGCGCTGAACCCGGCGACGACGTCGTTGTAGCCGAGGCGACCACCACCAGGTGCGGCGCCGCGGCGGCGACCGCCTGCCCGTGCTGCGGCGCGGTGGGGTGGTATGCGTAGTCCTCGGCCTGCCATCCGGAGTGGGCCGGCCTCCCAGAGGCGGACGCCCGCGGCCTCGTCGCCGTCGTAGACGCTGATGCCCTCGACCAGCACCGTGCGGCCGCTGGTGTTCGCCAGCGTGGCGGTGTGCGTGCCGCGGGGGAGCGGGGGTGAGGTCCAGCTGGCGCCGTCCCTCGGCGTCCGGTCGGCGCCCGTCGTGGACACCGGGACGCCGGACGCGCCCTGCGGGTACCCGGCCGGGACGGAGCACGCTGATCGAGGTGGGTGAGTGCGCGCCGGCCAGGCTCTGCACCACCAGCGCACCGCCGTACCGGGCCGTCAGCTCCCGCTCGAGGGAGTCGGCGAAGTAGTCGGCGTTCGTCCCGATGCCGCAGTTGGCCGTCGTGGCCGACTCGTGGAGCCGCGCGGGCCGACGATGGCCACGTCCGGGCAGTCATCGGCCGCCGATCCGGCGTCGAGCGTGACGACTGCGGACGAGGTGAGCAGCGCGACGACCCCCGCGGCCGTGAGCGCGCTGCGACGCGCAAGGCCCACGACGGATCCCCCCGCGACCGGGACGCGCAGCGCTCGGCGGGCGTGGGCCGCCGGGTGCGCATCCGCCTGAGGGGGCGGACGTCACGTGACCAGGCGGTCGCCCGGCTACGGCCCCGGGTCCGGTGCGGGCGATGGGGTGCCAGGACGCACCGCGGCCCCCGACCTCGAGCAGGTCGGGGGCCGCGGCGGACGCCGGGATCAGATGTCGTAGTACATCGCGAACTCGTGCGGGTGCGGGCGGAGGCGGATCGGGTCGATCTCGTTGGCCCGCTTGTAGTCGATCCACGTCTCGATCAGGTCGGGGGTGAACACCCCGCCGTCGACCAGGTACTCGTGGTCGGTCTCGAGGTTGTCCAGCGCGGCGTCCAGCGACGCGGGCACCTTCTCGATGCCCAGGGCCTCCTCGGGCGGCAGCTCGTAGAGGTCCTTGTCGATCGGCGCCGGCGGCTCGATCTTGTTCTTGATGCCGTCGAGGCCGGCCATCATCATCGCCGAGAAGGCGAGGTAGGGGTTGGCCGACGGGTCGGGCACGCGGAACTCGATGCGCTTGGCCTTCGGGCTGTCGCCGGAGATCGGGATGCGCAGGCAGGCCGAGCGGTTGCGGGCCGAGTAGACCAGGTTGATCGGGGCCTCGTAGCCGGGCACCAGGCGGTGGTAGCTGTTGACCGTCGGGTTGGTGAAGGCCAGCAGCGACGGGGCGTGGGCCAGCAGGCCGCCGATGTAGTGGCGGGCCATGTCCGAGAGCCCGGCGTAGCCCGTCTCGGCGTGGAAGAGCGGCTGCCCGTCCTTCCAGAGGCTCTGGTGGCAGTGCATGCCCGAGCCGTTGTCACCGAACAGCGGCTTGGGCATGAAGGTGGCGGTCTTGCCGTGCGCCCAGGCGGTGTTCTTGATGACGTACTTGAACAGCATGAGGCTGTCGGCCGACCGCAGCAGCGTGTCGAACTTGTAGTTGATCTCGGCCTGGCCGCCGGTGCCCACCTCGTGGTGCCCGCGCTCGAGCTCCAGCCCGACGCCGATGAGGTTCTTCATCATGTCGGCGCGCAGGTCGCTCTGCTGGTCGTAGGGCTCCACCGGGAAGTAGCCGCCCTTGGGGCGGGCCTTGTAGCCGCGGTTGGGGCCGATGCCGTTCTCGCCGGTCGCCGAGCCGGTGTTCCACGAGCCCTCGACCGAGTCGATGTGGTAGTAGCCCTCGTTGATCGAGGTGTCGTACCGGATCGAGTCGAAGACGTAGAACTCCGCCTCGGGGCCGAAGTACGCGGTGTCGGCGATGCCGCTGGCGGCCAGGTAGGCCTCCGCCTTCTTCGCCACGTTGCGCGGGTCGCGGCTGTAGGCCTCCCGCGTGATCGGGTCGTGGATGAAGAAGTTGACGTTCAGCGTCTTGTGCTTGCGGAACGGGTCGACGAACGCGCTGTTGGCGTCCGGCAGCAGCAGCATGTCCGACTCGTTGATCGCCTGGAACCCGCGGATCGAGGAGCCGTCGAAACCGAGGCCCTCGCTGAACGTGTCCTCGCCGAACGTCGACGCCGGGATGGTGAAGTGCTGCATGACGCCGGGCAGGTCGCAGAAGCGGACGTCGACGAACTCGACGTCGTTGTCGCGGATGTAGGCGGCGACCTCGTCGGGACTGTTGAACATCGATCCTCCGGGTGTGGGCGGATTGCCGAACGGCACGCTACGAGCGGGGAGTTGCCCCGCCGTGTCCCGAGTGTTTCGGGGCGGTAACAACGCTCTGGGCGTGTCGCAGGCGGTGGCCACCCTTCGGGCGCGGGGGAGGGGTGGCCCTGTCATTACCCTGGCTGTCATGGTCAGTGATGCCGGACAACCCTCTCAGGCACCCGCGCGCGGCGCCTCCCTGGGGTTGCCGTCCAGCGGGCCGGGGTCGCTGGCCCCGTTCACGCGGCGGGTCGGCGGCTACCTCGTCGACGCCGTCGCCTCCGCGCTGATCGCCTGGGCCTTCACCGCTCCCGCGGGGCCGGGCAACTGGAGCCTGCTGGTCTTCGGCGTCCTCACCGTCGGCACGCTCGTGCTGTTCGGCCAGACGCCGGGGCACAGGCTGCTCGGCATGCGGCTGGCCCACCCGACGCCGGAGGCGCGGCTCGCGCCCTGGCGGGCCGTGGCCCGGACGGCCCTGCTCGTGCTCCTGGTCCCGGCGCTGCTGGTGGACGCCGACGGCCGCGGGTTGCACGACCGGCTCACCGGCACCGCCGTCGTCCTCGAGTGAGACCGTGGAACCCGGTGGACCGCTGAGGCCCGCGAGCAGCAGACTTCGCCGGTGGTCGTCCGCCGCGAGCGCCCCGGGGACCACGCGGCCGTGCGCGCGCTGCACCGCGCCGCGTTCGCCACGGACCCGGCGAGCGGCGCCGCTCGTGCCGGGAGGGACGTCCCGGAGGCGCGCCCGGTCGATCGGCACCGTCCTGGTGCACGCGGTGCTGGCGGTGGCCGAGGCGACGGGCGAGCGGGTGGTCGCCCTGCTCGGCGCGCCGGCCTACTACCGGCGGTTCGGGTTCCGGCCGTCGACCGAGCTGGGCGTCAGCCCGCCGGAACCCGCCTGGGGCGGGCACTTCCAGGCGCGCCGGCTGGCCGGACCCCTGGTCGCGGGCACGTTCCGCTACGCCGCCCCCTTCGAACGGCTGTGAAGAAGGACCTCCCTGCCGCCCAACGCTCGCGAGCTCGCGCCAGGACCCGGCAGGAAGGCCGTCAGCGCCGGCGGACCTGACGCTGGCTGACCGACATCTGCCGGCCGCCCGGGAGCGGGCCGCCGGGCACCGGCATCCTGGGGCCGCCCAGCGCACTCATCCGCCGCCCGAGGGTGTTGACCTCGGCGGCGCTGAGGTTGCGCGGCAGCTTCATCACGTGCGTGCTCAGCTTCTTGAGGGGCACCTGCCCCTCGGCGTCGCCGATCGTCACGTCGTAGATCGGGGTGTCGCCGACGACGCGGGCGATCTTCTTCTTCTCCTGGGCGATGAGGCCGCGCACCCGGCTGGGCGAGCCCTCGCCGACGAGGATGATGCCCGGGCGGCCGAGCACCCGGTGGACGGCGTCCAACTGGGGCGTGCCGGCCACCCCGGAGGTGACCCGCCAGTCGCCGCGCATGCCCTCCAGCACCCACGCGGCCGCACCCGGCTGGCCCTCGACCTGGGTGTAGGCCGAGCGCTGCGCGCGGCGGCCGAACACGATGAGCGCCGCGAGCCCACCGAGGAGCAGCGCGAGCGGGATGAACAGGAACGGCGCGCTGAGCAGGATGCCGATCAGCTCGACGACGGCGGCGACCGCGACGAACCAGATCAGCATGATCCAGGGGAGCTTCGGGTCGTTGCGCCGCGTCAGGCCGTACGCCTGCTTGATCATGCTGCCCTGGCTGCGCATCTTCTTCAGACGGCCGACCTTCGGCTGGCCGTTCTTGTCGAGCTTCGGGGTCTTGGCGGCCTTGCCCGAGCTCGCGGCGGTCGCCCCCGAGGCCCGGCCGCCGTCCTTCGGGGGGCGTCCGGTGGTGCCGCCCGGAGCGGTGGGATCAGAGGACTTGCTGCGCGCCATGGCCCCAGGATAGAAGAAGGACCCTCGCGCCCCCCGTCACTCGCCCGCTCGCGGCGGGGCCCTGCACGGGGGCCGCCTTACCCCCCACCACTCGCAGGCTCGTGGCGGGTTCCTGCAGGGAGGCCGCCTGCCCCCAGCCCGAGGGCTGGCCGCAGCGGGCGGGATGGCGCTCAGACGGCCGAGGTCAGCCCCCGCGCCTCGATCGCCTGCTGGTAGAGCCGGCCGGCGCGGTAGGAGCTGCGGACCAGCGGCCCGGCCAGCACGCCGGGGAAACCGATCTCCTCGGCATCCCTCTGGAACTGCACGAACTCGTCGGGCTTGACCCACCGGACGACGGGGTGGTGCCGGGGCGAGGGGCGCAGGTACTGGGTGATGGTGAGCAGGTCGCAGCCGGCCTCGTGCAGGGCCCGCATCGTCTCGACGACCTCGTGCGGCTCCTCGCCCATGCCCAGGATGAGGTTGGACTTGGTGACCAGCCCGGCCTCGCGCGCCGCGGTGATGACCGCCAGCGAGCGCTCGAACCGGAAGCCGGGGCGGATGCGCTTGAAGATCCGCGGCACCGTCTCCACGTTGTGGGCCAGCACCTCCGGCCGGGAGGAGAACACCTCGGCCAGCTGGTCGGGGTCGGCGTTGAAGTCGGGGATGAGCAGCTCGACGCCGCAGCCGGGGAGCTGGGCGTGGATCTGGCGCACGGTCTCGGCGTAGAGCCACGCGCCGCCGTCGGGCAGGTCGTCGCGTGCCACGCCGGTGACGGTGGCGTACTTCAGGCCCATCGTGGCGACGCTCTCGGCCACGCGGCGGGGCTCGTCGGCGTCGAAGTCGGCCGGCTTGCCGGTGTCGATCTGGCAGAAGTCGCACCGCCGGGTGCACTGGTCACCACCGATGAGGAAGGTGGCCTCCCGGTCCTCCCAGCACTCGTAGATGTTGGGGCAGCCGGCCTCTTCGCAGACGGTGTGCAGGCCCTCGCGGCGCACCAGCGACTTCAGTTCGGTGTACTCGGGGCCCGTCCTCAGCCGGGTCTTGATCCACTCGGGCTTGCGCTCGATCGGAACCTGGCTGTTGCGCACCTCCAGGCGTAGCAGCTTGCGGCCGGAGGGCTCGATCCGGGAGTCCTGGACGGGGGTCTGCTCGGGGTTCCTCGCCGGCGCCTCGCTCATGATCCCCACCGTACTCGCGCAGACGCCGCAGCCCCCGTCGCGCGGGGCGGCGGGGGCTGCGGCGGGGGACCGGCGTGGAGCGGTCAGACCTGCTTGTCGTCCGGGCCGGCGGTCGGGCCCCGGTCCGAGCCGCCGCCCGAGGAGAACGGCTCGGGCGCATCGCTGCCGTTCTCCGTCGCGGTGTCGGGCCCGTCGCCCTCCACCAGCTGCGCGTCGCGGACGCCCATGTCGGACTCCGCCGGCGCCGAGTCGCTGGTCTGCGAGGCGGTGGAGACGGTCTTGCCGGAGTTGCTGTCGGAACTGGGCACGGGGTCCTCTCGGTAGCTGGGCACCGGGCCGTCACCGGCCGGAGCGGGCGTCCACGACTCCTGCTTGCTGCGCCGGAGGAGGACGAACGCAGCGGTACCCGCGGCCAGCAGCGCCAACACCCACGGCCAGCGGCGGGGCTCAGGCCCCACGCCCGCCCGGCGCTTGACGGTGGTCGCGGTGGCCAGCGCCGCCTTCTCGAACTCGCGCCGCTTCTTCCCGGCGTTCCTGCGGGCCTTCTTCGCGGCCTTGCGTGCCTTCCGGCTGGACTCGGCGGCCGCGGCGGCCAGTTCGGCGCGGCGGGCGTCGAGTTCGCTGCGGGCGCTGTCCACCCCGGCGATGAGCGTGCCGCGCGCGCTCTCCAGCGCCGGCGACACCACGTCGCGGGCCGCGACCACCCGCGGGGTTGCGTAGGCCAGTGCCGCGGCCTGCGCCGCGGTCAGGCGCGGGCCGACGTCCTCCCGGAGCGCCTTCTGGGCCGCCTCGACCCGGGGGGCGAGGTCGGCGGCCGCACGGTTGGCGGCCACCTGCGCCGACATCACCGCGGCGGCGACCTTCGGCGACGCGGCCTCCAGGGCGGCGTCGACCCGGGGACCGTAGGCCTCGCGTGCGGCCTCGACCCGCGGGCCGAGGACGTCGCGGGCGGCCTCCACGCGCGGCCCCAGCGTGTCGCGCGCGGAGGCGACGGCCGGTGCGGCGACGGCGGCCGCCGCGGCCACCTTCGGCGCCACGGCCCGCTGGGCGGCCTCCACGCGTGGCGCCAGATGCTCTGCGGCGGCGCGGCCTGCCTCGGTCACCGCCGTCCCCAGGTGGGACAGGCCCTCCTGCACTTCGGCGCTGATGATCTCGCCGCGCGTCTTCTTCCGGAACACGTGCTGCACCTCCGAGTTGACGTCTGGCGATCATCCTGCCCGGTCCGGCCGGTGCGCACACCCCGAGGGGGCGCCCGGGTGAACACCCGGGCGTGGTGCTGGTTACGGTCCGGCGGTGCAGTTGCGCATCTTCACCGAGCCGCAGATGGGCGCCACCTACGACGACCTGCTGGCCGTCGCCCGGCGCACGGAGGAGACCGGCTTCGACGCCTTCTTCCGTTCCGACCACTACCTGACCATGGGGGGCGACGGCCTCCCCGGGCCCACCGACGCGTGGATCACGCTCGCCGGGCTCGCCCGGGAGACCAGCCGCATCCGGCTGGGCACGCTCATGACCGCGGGCACCTTCCGGCTCCCCGGCCCGCTGGCGATCTCGGTGGCCCAGGTCGACGCGATGAGCGGGGGCCGAGTGGAGCTGGGCATCGGCTCGGGCTGGTTCGAGGCCGAGCACACCGCCTACGGGATCCCGTTCCCGCCGCTGGGGGAGCGGTTCGACCGGTACGAGGAGCAGCTCGCCGTCATCACCGGGCTGTGGGGGACCCCCGTGGGCGGCACGTTCGACTTCGACGGGCAGCACTACCAGCTCTCCGGCTCGCCGGCGCTGCCCAAGCCGGTGCAGGAGGGCGGCGTGCCGATCCTCGTCGGCGGCAGGGGGAAGCGGCGCACCCCGCGGCTGGCGGCCCGGTACGCGCGCGAGTTCAACGTGCCGTTCATGCCCGCCGACGAGAACGCCCGGCTCTTCGCCGGGGTGCGGGAGGCCTGCGAGGAGGCCGGTCGGGACCCGTCGTCCATGGTGTTCAGCTCCGCACTGGTGCTCTGCGTCGGCAGGGACGAGGCGGAGCTCGCCCGCCGCGCCGCGGCCATCGGGCGTGACGTCGACGAACTCCGGGAGCACGGGGTCGCCGGCACCCCGGCGGAGGCGGTCGAGGTGCTGGGCCGCTACGCCGAGGCGGGCGCTCAGCGGGTGTACCTGCAGGTGCTGGACCTCTCCGACCTCGACCACCTGGACCTGGTGGCTGGCGAGGTGGCGCCCCAGCTCGGCTGAGGCGCCACCCGGCGACCTACGGCCGCCGCCCGTGGGTCACCGCGTGCATCGGCGTCAGCTGCAGCGAGCCCAGGTCGGTGAACCCGTGGCGGGTCAGCAGCTCGTCGTACGCGCTCCGTGGGAGCAGCTGGTCGTCGATCTGCGCCTCGAAGAACTGGATGCCGCTCATGATCCGGCCGGGCACGGTGCGCAGCCCCTCGTCGGTGTCGGGGAACGGGAAGTCCGAGATCACGAACCAGCCACCCGGCTCGAGGGCGGCCTTCACGTTATCGGCGACCCGGTCGATGTCCCGGCACTCGTGCATGGAGATGTTGTTGACGACGACCCGTGCGGGGGTCTCCAGCTCCATGTCCTCCAGGGCGCTGTGCACCAGCTGCACGCGGTCGCCCAGCCCGGCCTCCTCCACGCGTGCCCGGGCGAGGTCGAGCGAGTGCCGGTCGCCGTCGACGCCGACGACCGTGCAGCGCGGGTAGGTCGTGGCCAGCCGCACCAGACCCACCCCCGCGCCGCAGGCGGTGTCGACCACCCGGCACCCGGCCTCCAGCGCCTCGGCGAGGCCGGGCACCCGGTCGAGCCCGCCGGGGACCAGCCGGGTGTAGAAGGGCGTCCCGGTGCCCGACACCGCCGCGATCCAGGCCGGGCTCGTGTCCTCCCACCACATGCGCTCGCCGCTGGTGAGGACCTGCTCGAAGCGGCCGAAGACCTCGTGCGCCTCCAGGACGCCGAAGACCCCGCCGACGTAGGCCGGGGAGCCGGGGTCGAGCAGGAGCGTGGCCATGTGCGGGGCCGGCCGGTAGCCGGTGCCGGTGCGGTCGAGGACCCCCGCGCCCACGGCCGCGCGGCACCAGACGGAGACGTAGAAGGGATCGAGGTCCAGGACCTCCGCGAGCTCGTCGGCGGTGGAACCCGGGTGCTCGGCGAGCATGCTGAACAGGCCCGTGCGCAGCCCGATCGCCACGGTGCGGTGCCCGACGTAGCCCGCGATCAGCGAGAGGACGGTCGGGGCCGCGTCGGCCAGGGTCGGGCCGGCGGCGGTGGGGGTCGGGCCGGGGGCGGTGGTGGTCATGGTGGCCTTCTCGCAGGAGGGTGGGGACCGGTGACGCGGTCACGGTCCCGCTGCCGCGGCCCGGTGCTCCAGTGCTGGATCTGAACCGCACCGGTACTGCCTCTGTACCGCGGCCCAGGACCCTTCCCGCGAGCCGTCCGCGGTCCTACCGTCCATACCGCACGGGGACGTCGGGAGGGACCCCGCCATGCCCTCGCAGTACGGCCAGTTCTGCCCCGTGGCCAAGGCCATGGAGCTGCTCGACGAGCGGTGGACCCTGCTCGTCGTCCGCGAGCTCATGCTGGGCAGCCGGCACTTCAACGCCCTCCGCCGGGGCCTGCCCCGGATGTCGCCGGCGCTGCTGTCCAAGCGCCTGCACACGCTCGTCCGCGCCGGGGTCGTGGAGCGGTGGGAGGACGGCAACCGGGTGACCTACCGGCTCACCGAGTCCGGCCGGGAGCTGGAGCCGATCGTCGACGCGCTCGGCCGCTGGGGCATCCGGTGGATCCCCGAGCTCGGCGACGCCGACCTGGACCCGCACCTGCTGCTGTGGGACATCCACCGCAACGTCGACACCGAGGCGGTCCCGGACGGCCGGACGGTCATCGAGTTCTGCTTCCCCGAGCTGGCGACCGCACGGCGCTGGTGGCTGGTGATCGCCGCGGACGGGGTGGACGTCTGCGACGTCGACCCCGGGTTCCCGGTGCGGGTGACGGTGCAGAGCTCCCTCCGGACGCTCACGCGGGTGTGGCGCGGGGACGTCGCGTGGGCCGAGGTGATCCGCTCCGGGGAGCTGGTGCTGCGCGGCGAGCCGCAGGCCTGCCGGGCCCTCCCGCGGTGGCTGCGGCTCTCCTCGGTCGCACTGACGCCGCGCCCCGCCCCGGGGCCGGTCGTCCGGGAGCCGGCCGCTCAGGCGGGCTGAGCGGCGCTCACCCCGACGGTGCGACGTCGGCCTCGACGGCCGGCGCCGCGGCCGGGGTTCGCGGTCCCGGCGCCGGGGCGTCGGTGATGTACCGACGCACCCCGCCCCCGGCGCTCTTCGCTGCGTACATGGCCACGTCCGCGCACCGGAGCAGCGCGGCGGGGTCGGTGGCGTCCCGGGAGGCGAGGGCGAGGCCGATGCTCACCCCCACCTGCACCGGCACGCCGGTGACGGTCACGGGGCGGCGCACGGCGTCGGCCAAGCGCTCGGCGCACTCGGGGGCGGCGTCGGGGTCCGTGGCGTCGAGCACCACCACGAACTCGTCGCCGCCCAGACGGGCGACCAGGTCGGTGGGCCGCAGCGCCGCCTGCAGCCGCTCGCCCAACCGGCGCAGCAGCTCGTCCCCGGCCTCGTGCCCCAGGCCGTCGTTCACCGCCTTGAAGCCGTCCAGGTCGAGCAGCAGCAGACCGGTGGGCCGCTCGGCGCCGAGGTCCGCCTGCAGACGGCGCATCAGCGCCCGGCGGTTGGGCAGGCCGGTGAGGTCGTCGGTGCCGGCCTGGCGGCGCGCCTCGTGCAGGGCCCGGCTCTCCGCGAAGGTCACCGCGCTGCGCACGAGGAAGGCGGCCAGGCAGGCGAGGGCGCAGATCTCACCGGGTCCCGTGCGGCCGTCGCCCCACCGGACGCCGAGCACGGCGAGCGAGCCCACGGCGCACGTCAGGGGGATCGCGAGCGACCGCCAGCGGATGCGGTCCTCCAGCACGTCCGGGTCGCGCCGGCGCGGGCGGGTCAGCCACGCGCCCGCGGCGGTCAGGCTGGCGTTGACCATCCAGAGCAGGTCCAGGGGGCCGCCCGGGACATACCCGCCGGCCGCCTGCTGCTGGGCCAGCAGCAGGTCACCGGCGAACTTCACGGCCACGATGAGGCAGACGGTGGTGAGGACGAGATCGGCCCGGTGCCCGATCATCGCCAGGACCGCCCCCACGAGCGCCAGCAGCACCACGTCGGCGACCGGGTAGGCCAGGTTCACCGCCACGGCCAGGTCGGACATGCCCGGGGCCCCGACGCCCGGGTCGAGGGCCGCGACGGCGACCGCGGTCGCGCCCAGGGCCCCCACCAGGCCGTCGAGCCAGGTTCCCGGACGCGGGCGGGTGAGCCGTGCGTGCACCATCAGCACCGGGGTGGCGAACAGCGCCGGGTAGGCGGCTAGCCAGAAGACGTCGGCGGCCGAGGGGAACGGCGGGTCCGGGTCGCCGGCGAGCACCACCCGGTGGGTGAGGTCGCCGACCAGGTTGCACATCCAGGCGGTGGCCGCGGCCCACCAGACGAACCGCTCCGCGGGCGTCCGCCGCGCCGCCCGCAGGCAGACCGCGACCGCCAGCAGCGGCGCTGCGACGGCGAGCGCGCCCGAGTCGACGAGGTCCGCCGCAGGCGTCCCGGGGGGCTGCCACACGCCAAGGGCGAAGACCGCCGTGCAGGCGAAGGTGGCCGCCACCACCGACCGCCACACCGCCTCCGACCAGCCGGTTCCCGTCCCCTCGGCTCGATCAGCGCGCACGCGCGCACCTTGGCACACCGGCGGGCAGGGGTACGGAGAACCCCCGTCCGACGCGCGCACTCACGTCCGGATCCGTTCCTACGGCGCGCGGGGAGCGGGGACCGCCGCCCGGACCACCGGGGTCCGGGCGCGGTCGGCCAGCCAGCCAGCCGAGGAAGTCCTCCACCGGCATGGGGCGCGACGGCCCAGCCCTGCGCGACGTCGCAGCCGAGCGCGGCCAGCGCCGCTCCGGCCGCGCCGGCGCCGGTGGTCGCCGGGCCGCCCGGCGCCCGCGGCGGGTCGGGGGGTGGCCAGGCGGTAGGCTCGGGCGCGTGACCGGGCGGCTCCTGCTTCTCCGGCCGTGCTGACCAGACATCCCTCGAGCAGCACGGCGACCCCTCCTGCGTGAGGGGTTTTTTGTTGCCCACCACCGGTACCGCACCGCGCGCACGACGATCCGGGAGCACGAGACGATGAGCCAGACCGACCGCCGCAGCACCGAGGCCACGGGCGACGGCGTCCCGCCCCACCGGTACACCCCGGCGCTGGCCCAGCGGATCGAGCTGGCCTGGCAGGACCGCTGGGAGGCCGAGGGCACCTTCCACACGCCCAACCCGGTGGGGCGCCTGAGCGCGGGGTTCGAGCGGGTCGCCGACCGGCCGAAGTTCTTCGCGATGGACATGTTCCCGTACCCCTCGGGCGCGGGGCTGCACGTCGGTCACCCGCTGGGCTACCTCGGCACCGACGTCACCAGCCGGTTCCGGCGCATGGACGGCGACAACGTGCTGCACCCCATGGGCTACGACGCCTTCGGCCTGCCGGCGGAGCAGTACGCCGTGCAGACGGGGCAGCACCCGCGGATCACCACCGAGGCCAACATCGCCGCGATCAGCGCCCAGCTGCGCCGGCTGGGCGTCGACCACGACCAGCGCCGCACCTTCGCGACGATCGACCCGGGCTACTACAAGTGGACGCAGTGGATCTTCCTGCAGATCTTCGGGTCCTGGTTCGACGAGGTCGCCGGGAAGGCGCGCCCCGTCGAGGAGCTGGTCGCCGAGCTGGACGCCGGCACCCGCGAGCCCGGCGAGGGCACCAACCCCTACGGCCGCCCGTGGGTCGAGCTGGACGAGGTGCAGCGGGGCGTCGTCGTCGACGCGCACCGGCTGGCCTACCTGCACGAAGCGCCGGTCAACTGGTGCCCGGGGCTGGGCACCGTGCTGTCGAACGAGGAGGTCACGCCCGACGGCCGGTCCGAGCGCGGCAACTTCCCCGTGTTCCGGCGCCCGCTCAAGCAGTGGATGATGCGGATCACCGCCTATGCCGACCGGCTGCTGGCCGACCTGGACCGGCTGGACTGGTCGGACTCCCTGAAGCTGATGCAGCGCAACTGGATCGGCCGTTCGACCGGTGCCCGCATCCGCTTCGCCGCGGGTGAGCAGACGATCGAGGTCTTCACCACCCGGCCCGACACCCTGTTCGGCGCCACCTACATGGTGCTGGCGCCGGAGCACCCGCTGGTCGGGCAGCTGACGGCGGCCGCCTGGCCCGCCGACGTGGACGCGCGCTGGACCGGCGGCGCCGCCACCCCGGCCGAGGCCGTCCGCGAGTACCAGCGGCAGGCCTCCCGGCGGTCGGAGCTGGACCGCCAGGACGCCGGCCGGGAGAAGACCGGCGTCTGGCTGGGCGCCACCGCCGTCAACCCGGTGAACGGCCGGGAGCTGCCGGTGTTCATCGCCGACTACGTGCTGACCGGCTACGGCACCGGCGCGATCATGGCCGTCCCGGGGGAGGACCAGCGCGACTGGGAGTTCGCGGAGAAGTTCGGCCTGGCGATCGTGCCGACCGTCGAGCGCCCCGAGGGCTTCGACGAGGACAGCGGCGCGTACACCGGGCCCGGCCGGATGGTCAACTCCGCCAACGACGAGATCTCGCTGGACGGGCTGGACAAGGCCGAGGCGATCGCCCGCGTCACCGCCTGGCTGGTGGAGAAGGGGTTCGGCGAGGCGACCACCACCTACAAGCTGCGCGACTGGCTGTTCAGCCGGCAGCGCTACTGGGGCGAGCCGTTCCCGATCGTCTACGACGAGCACGACCGCCCGGTCGCCGTGCCGCAGTCGATGCTCCCGGTGCTGCTGCCCGAGGTCGACGACTACTCGCCCAAGACGTTCGACGACGACGACGCCGACTCCGCCCCGGAGCCGCCGCTGTCCCGCGCGTCCGAGTGGACGACGGTCGAGCTGGACCTGGGCGACGGGCCCAGGGAGTACCGGCGCGAGACGAACACGATGCCCAACTGGGCCGGGTCCTGCTGGTACTACCTGCGCTACCTGGACCCGGGTGACGACGAGCGCATGGTCGACCCCGAGCTGGAGCGGTACTGGATGGGGCCCCGGGAGGCCGGGGACACCGGCGGTGTGGACCTGTACGTCGGCGGCGTCGAGCACGCTGTGCTGCACCTGCTGTACGCCCGGTTCTGGCACAAGGTGCTGTTCGACCTGGGGCACGTCTCCAGCGAGGAGCCTTTCCGCCGGCTGGTCAACCAGGGCTACATCTCGGCCTACGCCTACACCGACGAGCGCGGCTTCTACGTGCCCGCGGCCGACGTGGAGGAGAAGGACGGCCGGTTCTTCTACGAGGGCAAGCCGGTCAACCGCGAGTACGGGAAGATCGGCAAGAGCCTCAAGAACATGGTGACGCCGGACGAGATGATCGGCGCCTACGGTGCCGACACCTTCCGGGTCTACGAGATGTCGACCGGCCCGCTGGAGCAGTCCCGCCCGTGGGAGACCAAGGCCGTCGTCGGGTCGCAGCGCCTGCTGCAGCGCATCTGGCGGGTCGTCGTCGACGAGGAGACCGGGGTGGTGCGGGCCGCTGACGTGGAGCCGGCGGAGGAGACGCTGCGCGCGCTGCACAAGGCGATCGACGGGGTCCGCGACGGCTACTCGACCCTGCGGTTCAACATCGCGATCGCCCGCATCACCGAGCTGACCAACCACCTCACCCAGGCCTACGGGTCCGACCGGCCGGTGCCGCGCTCGGTCGCCGAGCCGCTGGTGCTGATGGTCGCCCCGCTGGCGCCGCACCTGGCCGAGGAGCTGTGGTCGCGGCTGGGCCACGACGGGTCCTCGGCGTGGGCGCCGTTCCCGGTGGCCGACCAGCGGTGGGTGGTCGAGGACACGGTGCAGGTCGCCGTCCAGGTCAACGGCAAGGTGCGGTCGCAGGTGCAGGTGCCCGCGGACGCCGACGCCGCAGCGTTGGAGGCCGCCGCCCGGGCCGACGAGAGGATCGCCGGCTACCTCGAGGGCGCCACGATCCGCCGCGTCGTCGCCGTGCCTGGCCGGCTGGTCAACTTCGTCCTGGGCTGAGGGCTCGCCCGGTGTGCGGTGCGGCGGGGCCGCACCGCACACCGGGCGGGGTGCTCAGGAGCCGGCGTGCTTGCCGGCCTCCCACCCCGCGTCCTGCAGGCGGTCGGTGGCCCAGGCCAGCGGCGAGCGCTCCAGTTGCGTGGCCATGGTGTCGTTCCACCGGTTGAGGAAGCCGAAGTTGGCGATGACGGCGACGATCTCGACGATCTGGTCGTCGTCGAAGTACCGGCGCAGCCCGGCCATGTCCTCGTCGGTGACGGCGTTGGGCGTCAGCCCTGCGCCACGGGCCACGCGCAGGGCGGCCCGTTCGGCGTCGCTGAAGAGCGGGCTGGCCTCGAAGTCCCAGACTGCGGCCAGCTTGCGGGCATCAGCGCCGCGCTGCTCCGCGACGTGGGAGGTGTGCGCCTGGCAGTAGGCGCAGCCGGCGGCACCGGAGACGACGGTCGCGACCAGCTGCTTGAGCACGCCCCCGACCGTGCCCTCGGCCATGACCACCCCGTTGAGGCGGGCGAACGCCTCCATGATCTCCGGCCGCCGGGCCATGGTCAGCGTGCTGTTGGGCAGGACCCCCAGCGCGGCCTCCACGGCACGGAAGGTGTCCTCGTACTCCGGCAGCGATTCCCGCGGCAACGGTTCGATCCTGGGCATATCGGGTCTCCTCCCGGTGGGAGGACTACCTTAGTGCTGAGATGCCTTCCGGGAGCGATGCCGGCGGACGGTCAGCGTGCCGCGGTCGTCGTCGCGCCGATGCCGAGGACGGCGCGCATCGCGTTCTCGACCGGCGCCATCGCCTCGGCCGTCGTGACGTCCCGGCCCAGCTCGGCCGACAGCGAGGTCACGCCGGCGTCGGGGATGCCGCACGGGACCATGTTGGCGAAGAAGGAGAGGTCGGGGTCGCAGTTGAGGGCGAAGCCGTGCATCGTGACGCCGCGCGCGACCCGGATGCCGATCGCGGCGACCTTCCGCTCCGGCCGGTGCCCCTGGCCGGGCTGGTCCGCGGGCACCCAGACGCCGCTACGCCCCTCGACCCGGCCCGCTGCCAGCCCGAAACCGGCGCAGACCTCGATCAGCGCCTCCTCCAGCCGGCGGACGTACGCGACGACGTCGACCGGGTCCGGGAGCGCGACGATCGGGTAGCCGACCAGCTGGCCCGGCCCGTGCCAGGTGATCTTGCCCCCGCGGTCGACGTCGATGACCGGCGTCCCGTCGAAGGGGCGCTCGTGGGGCTCCGTGCGCTTGCCGGCTGTGTAGACCGGCGGGTGCTCGAGCAGCAGCAGCGTGTCGGGGGCCTCGCCGGCGACCCGCCGGGCGTGCAGCTCGCGCTGCTGGGCCCACGCCGTCTCGTAGGGAACGGTGCCCGCCCGGATGATCCGCAGCTCACTCACGGCCGCCAGCCTAGGCCCCGTCCCGAGGCTCGGCCCGAGCATGCGAGGGATGAGGAGGACGGGGTCCTTCTCGAGGCGGCGCGGCTCCATGCGGGTCTCGACGGCGGTGCCGTCCGGGCCGCGCTCCACGCGGTAGGCGGCGGCCCCGGGGCGGTCGCCCACCGCCTCCACCAGCGCGGTGCCCCGGTGGACCAGGCCCGCTCCGTCGCCGGTGACGTGGCCCCCGAGGAGCGTGCCGTCGGCGACCAGCCGCTGGTAGAGCGGGCGGCGCTGCTCCGCCGGGTCGTGGTGCACCCCGTTGGACGTCGGGACGAGGCCGAGCCCGTTCGTCAGCGGCCGCAGGTCGGGGCCGTAGGAGTCGGTGGTGCCGCCCACGTGCCAGCACAGCGACCCCGCCGAGACGCCGGCGAGCACGACGCCGGCCTGCCACGCCTCGCGGCACACCTCGTCGAGACCGTGCAGGCTCAGGTGGCCGACCTGCACCGGGCTGCTGGCGAAGGCGCCGTAGACGGCGGCGACGCGGGCGGGGTCGTCGCCGGTGGACGTTCCGAGGTAGCAGAGCCGCGGGCGCTCGGGGGCGCCGGCCAGCTCGACGGCCAGGTCGAACACCGGACCAGGCGCCAGTCGGCGGGGCCGCGCCCGCGGGAGGCGAAGCCCATGCTGGTGGCCGGGATCGTCGGCGCGGTCGCGGCCATCAGGCGGCTCCTCCGGCCCCGGGGCGCATCCGGCGCAGCACGGCGCGGGCCGCCCGTGCGCCGCTGGCCATGGCCCCCTGGATGGACGGCGTGTCCCGGTGGTCGCCGCAGACGAACAGCCCGTCCCCGAGGTCGACGGGACGGCGCAGCTGCAGCGGCGGGAGCGCGGCGGGCTGGGCGCCCGGCACGGTGACCGTCGTCAGGTGCTCGAGCTCCGAGGCCGGGACGCCGTGCGCGGCGGCGATCTCGTCGCGGACCTCCGCCTCGCGGGTGCGGGCCAGCGTCGAGCTGGCCACCAGGGCCCGGCCGTCCGGGCTGTACCGGGGCTGGGCGTCGGACACCACCGCGCTGTTCACGACGCGCCCCCGCGGCGGCCCCAGGACGATCAGCGGAGAGGGCCACGGCGACGTGGGGAGCACGTGCATGTGCGTGGTCACCTCCCGGGGTGCCTCCGCCTCGATGGCCGGCAGCAGCCGCGACGCCGTCGCCGGGTCGGTCGCGATGACGACGGCGTCGGCCGACCAGGTGCCCCCATCGGTGGTCGCGGACCCGGGGGAGACCGACCGCACCGCGGTGCGCAGGTGGACCCGCCCGGTCTCCAGGCGCCCGGCGAGCTGCTCGCCGATCGCCTGCATGCCGGCGGCCGGCAGGCCGGTCGAGCCCCGCACGAAGCTGCGCCACAGCAGGTCCACGTAACGGTTGAAGGTGGCGAGCTCCTCCTCGAGCAGGACGCCGGCGAGGAAGGGGCGGAGGAAGCGCTCCAACGCCGCTCCGCCCACGCCGGCGGAGCGGCGTTGGAGCGCTTCCTCCGCCGTCGTCTCGGGGTCGCGGAGCAGGCGGCCGACGGGTGCGTAGCCGGCGCGGAGCGAGAAGGCGACCAGCGCCACCTTCTCCCGCAGGGGACCCAGCGGCGCCACCGCGGTGCCGAGGACGGCGGTCGGCCGCCGGCGGGGGTCGACGACCCGGTGCGCCCGGCCCCCCACCCGGATCACCGCACCCCGCTCGAACCACCCGAGCTCGAGGGCGGGGAGGTCCAGGTCGGCCGCCCTCGGGTAGCCGGTGTTGAACACCTGGAAGCCCCGGTCGACCACGAAGCCGTCGATGCGCTCGGTGGCCAGCCGCCCGCCGGCGTGGTCCGAGGCCTCCAGCACGTGCACGTCGACGCCGGCCGCGGCCAGCCGGACGGCGGCGGAGAGCCCGGCCAGGCCGGCCCCGACGACGAGGACCTCGGCCCGGGGCGACGTGGACACCGCCAGACGGTAACGGCCACCGCCCGTCCGCGCGGCCCTGGCCTGTGGACGGCGGCAGCGCGGGGGAGCCGGGTGCGCCTAGCGTCCTGCCCCGTGCCGACCGCCGACCCGCCCGCCGCACCGGGCACCCCACCGCCACCGTCCGTGCCGGGCTACGTCCTGCAGAGCCTCCTGGGCCGGGGTGCTTCGGGGGAGGTGTGGCAGGCGGTCCCGCGGGTGGGCGGCGACCCGGTCGCGGTGAAGGTCCTGGTGGCCGGGGACCCCGCCCGCCAGGCACGCGAGGCGGTGCTGCTCGGCGAGCTCGACCACCCGCACCTGGTCCGCCTGGTCGAGGTGGTGCACCAGCCGCGCCAGGGCGGGGCCGCCCGCGTCGCGCTGGTGCTGGAGCTGCTGGCCGGCGGCAGCCTGGCGGCGCTGCTGGCCCGCCGCGGCCGGCTGCGCCCCGGGGAGATCGTCACGGCGATCGCGCCGGTCGCCGCGGCCCTCGCGCACGCCCACGACCACGGCGTGGTCCACGGTGACCTCGCGCCGGGGAACATCGTCTTCACCGCCGAGGGGCGGCCCGTCCTCACCGACCTGGGCGTCGCCCGGGTGCTGGGCGAGACGGCCGCGGCGGAGGTGACCCCCGCCTACGTCGACCCGGTCGTCGCCCGAGGCGGTGCCCCCGGCCCCGCCTCGGATGTGTTCGGCGTGGCCGCCGCAGCCTTCCACGCGCTCACGGGCATCGCACCGTGGAACGCGGCGACGCCGGCCGGCACCCTCGGGGTGGCGGCTGCCGGTCAGCTGCCCGACCTCGCCGAGCTCGCCCCCGGCGCACCCGCGCGGCTGGTCGAGGTCGTCTCCCGGGGCCTCGCGGCCGAGCCGGGCGCGCGGGGGACGGCAGCGGAGTTCGCGCTCGACCTGCGGCACGCCTGCCGGGCCGAGCCCGTGGTCCTGGGGGCGGCACCGTCCGCCGGCGGCCACGGCCGGCCCGACGCCCGGGCGGCGCTCACCCACGTCGTCCCGGGGCGCCGCTCCCGGCCCGGCCCGGTCACCGAGGCACCGCGGGCACGGCGGCGGTGGTCCGGCCGCGCCGTTCCCGGTTCCGCCCGGCTGGCCCGCGGGCTGCTGGTCACCGCTCTGGTGATCGCCGGTCTCGCCGTCGCCGCCTGGTCGGGCACCCGCTGGGGCGACGGCGGTGAGGCACCCGGCGCGCCCGTCGCCGCGACGCCGGCCGGGGACACCGGCCCCCCTCCGGCTCCGCCCCCCGCTCCGACACCGGCTCCGCCTCCCGTCCCGATGGCGGATCCCGCGCCGGACGGCACCGGGACGCCCGCGGGCCTGGACGGCTGGCGGCGACTGGTGGGCGAGCTCTACGCCAGGCGCGCCGAGGGGCTCAGCGGCTCGCCGGACCGGCTGCCGACCGTGCACCTGCCCGGCAGCCCGCTGCTGACGGCCGACGAGGAGTACGCCCGGGCGCTCACCGCAGCCGGCGAGGCGCTCGACGGCTTCGCGCCGGTGGTCGTCGACCTCGACGTCGTCACGGTGTCGGAAGGCCGGGCCGAACTGCTCCTGACCGACCGCTGGCCCGGCTACCGCGTGGTGCGGGCAGAGGACCCGGGCGGACCGGCGGTGCGCACGGTCCCGGGCCGGCCGGAGGCCCAGGTGCGGATGGTGCTCGTGCGGACGCCTGAGGGCTGGCGGATCGACCAGGCCGAACGCGTGGCCTGACCGGGCGGCGGCATCAGCCCCGGGCCACCGCCGCCCGGACCGCGCCCTCGACGTCCGTGTGGGTGAAGCGGAAACCCGCCTCGGTCAGCTTGGCCGGCACCGCGCGCTGCCCGGCCAGGACCCCCACCCGGGCGAACTCACCGAGCACCACCCACAGCGCCGGGCCCGGGACGGGCAGCTTGGCCGGCCGGTGGAGGACCCGTCCCAGCGCGGCCGTGAACTGCGCGTTGGTGACCGGGTCGGGCCCGCAGAGGTTGACCGGCCCGGGCACGGGGTGGGTGAGCAAGAAGCGGATCGCGTCGACCTCGTCCTGCTGGCTGATCCAGGGGACGTACTGGCGGCCGGAGCCGAGCCGACCGCCGAGCCCGGCGCGGAAGATCGGCAGCATCCGGGCGAGGAGGCCGCCGCGACCGAGCACCAGGCCCGTGCGGAGGGTGCTGACGCGCACCCCGGCATCGGCGGCCGGCGTGGTCGCCCCTTCCCATGCCACGCAGACGCGGGCGAGGAAGTCGTCGCCGGCGGGCGCGGACTCGTCGACCACCCGGTCGCCGGTGTCGCCGTACCAGCCGACCGCGGAGCCGTTCAGCAGCACGCGGGGCCGGTCGGGGTCGGCCGTGGCGGCCTCGGCGAGCGCCTCGCTCAGCGTGGCCGTGCTGTCCACCCGGCTGGTCAGGACCGCCTGCTTGTGCCGCTCGCTCCAGCGGCGGTCACCCACCCCGACTCCGGAGAGGTTGACCACCGCGTCGACGTCCCGGAGCAGCGCCGGGTCGATACGCCGGTGCTGCGGATCCCAGCGGTGCTCGTCGGCGGTCCGCGGGGTCCGGCGCACCAGCTGGATCACCTCGTGGCCGTCCGCGCGCAGGCCGGGCAGCAGGGCGCTGCCGATCATCCCCGACCCACCGGACACGGCGACCTTCATGCGGCACTCCCCGACGGGCACTCGTTCTGGCTGCGGAAAGGGCTCGGGGCCCCGGTGGTCACCGGGGCCCCGAGCGGGGGTGCACTAGGCGAGACCGAGCTCGCCGTGGAACTGGCCGGCTTCCAGGCGTTCCCGCACCGTCGTCAGGAAGCGGGCGGCGTCCGCGCCGTCGACGATCCGGTGGTCGTAGGTGAGCGCCAGGTAGACCATCGAGCGGACCGCGATGACCTCACCCAGTTCGGCGTCCTGCACCACGACCGGCCGCTTCACGACCGAGCCGGTGCCCAGGATGGCCACCTGCGGCTGGTTGATGATCGGGGTGTCGAACAGGGCGCCGCGGCTGCCGGTGTTGGTCAGCGTGAACGTCCCGCCGCCCAGCTCGTCGGGCGTGACCTTGTTGGTGCGGGTGCGCTCGGCCAGGTCGCTGATCTTGCGCGCGATCCCGCCGAGGCTCAGGTCACCGGCCTCGTGGATCACCGGCACGAGCAGGCCCCGCTCGGTGTCGACGGCGATGCCGAGGTTCTCGCTGTCGTGGTAGGTCACCGTGCCGGCCTCGAGGTCGATCGAGGAGTTCACCGACGGGTGCTGCTTGAGCGCCTCGACCGCCGCCTTGGCGAAGAACGGCAGAAAGGAGAGCTTGACGCCCTCGCGGGCCTCGAAGTTCTTCTTCGCCTGCTGCCGCAGCTGCGCGATGCGGGTGACGTCGGCCTCGACGACCGTGGTGAGCTGGGCGCTCACCTGCAGGGACTCGACCATGCGGCGGGCGATCACACCGCGCAGGCGGGACAGCTTCTCGGTGCGGCCGCGGACGGAGGTGTCCGGGGTCGCGGCCGGCGACGGGGTGCGCGGGGCACCCGTGGCCGCGGGCGCGGCGGCGGGCTGCGCCGGGCGCGAGGCCGGCTCGGCCGCGGCGAGCACATCCTGCTTGCGGATGCGGCCGCCCACCCCGGTGCCCGAGACCGAGTTCAGGTCCACGCCGTGCTCGGCCGCCAGGCGGCGCACCAGCGGGGTCACGTACTGCCCCCCACCGCCGTCGCCCGACGGGGCCTGAGCCGGCGGCGCCTGCGGGGCGACCTGCGGCGCGGGAGCGGAGGTGGGGGAGTCCGACGGCTGTGCGCCGCTCGCGCCGTAGTCGCCACCGGGCTGCTCGCTGGCCTGGTCGGCCTGCTTGGCCTTCGGCGCCGCCTGGGGCTCGGGCTGGGCCGGAGCCTCCTGCTTCGGGGTCTCCTGCTTCGGGGCCTCCTGCTGGGGCGCAGCGCCGCCACCGGCCGCGCCGGTGCCGATCACCGCGAGCTGCGCGCCGACGTCGACGGTCTCGTCCTCGGCCACGGTGATCTCCAGCAGCGTGCCGCTGACCGGGGCCGGGATCTCGGTGTCGACCTTGTCCGTGGAGACCTCGAGGAGCGGCTCGTCGGCGGTCACCTCGTCCCCGACGGCCTTCAGCCAGCGGGTGACCGTGCCCTCGGTGACGCTCTCACCCAGCGCCGGCATCGTGACCGGCGTGCCCTCCCCACCGCCGGAACCGCCGCCGTCCCCCGAGCCCGAGGCCTGCGCCGCCTGGGGCTCCGGCTCGGCGGCCTGCTCCGGCTCGCCGCCGGCGTCGTCCACCTGCTCGTCGGGGGTCTGCGGCGTGGTGTCGGCGTCCTCCGCGGAGGCCGGGGCGCTCGCCGCGCCCTGGTCGCCGTCGCCACCACCGATGACCGCGAGCTCCGCGCCGACGTCGACCGTCTCGTCCTCGGCCACGAGGATCTTGGTGAGCACGCCGGCGGCCGGGGAGGGGATCTCGGTGTCGACCTTGTCGGTCGACACCTCGAGGAGGGGCTCGTCGGCTTCCACCTGGTCCCCTTCCTGCTTGAGCCAGCGGGTGACCGTGCCCTCGGTGACGCTCTCGCCCAGGGCGGGCATGGTGACGGACGTCGGCATCGGGGCAGTGCTCCTTCTGGCGCTGGGTGGGTGGGGGTAGAGCGGTATCAGCCGTGCACGTGGAGGGGCTTGCCGGCGAGCGCGAGGTGCGCTTCGCCGAGCGCCTCGCTCTGCGTCGGGTGCGGGTGGATGAGGCTGGCGACGTCGTCCGCCTCCGCCTCCCAGTTGTAGATCAGCTGGGCCTCGGCGATGAGCTCGCCGACGCGGCTGCCGACCATGTGGATGCCCACGACGGGGCCGTCAGGAGCCTGCACCAGCTTCACCGCGCCCGTCGTCTTCAGGATCTGGCTGCGGCCGTTGCCGGCGAGGTCGTAGGTGAGGGTCTTCACCTCGCCGTAGCGTTCCTTGGCCTGGGCCTCGGTGAGCCCGACGGAGGCGACCTCGGGGTCGGAGTACGTGATGCGGGGGACGCCGGCGTAGTCGATCGGGGCGGGCTCGAGCCCGGCGACCCGTTCTGCGACGAGGATGCCTTCGCCGAAGCCCACGTGGGCCAGCTGCAGGGTGGGCACCAGGTCGCCGACGGCGGAGATCGTGGGGATGTTGGTCCGCATGTACTCGTCGACGAGGACGTAGCCGCGCTCCATGGCGACGCCCACCTCCTCGTAACCGATCCCGGCGCTGACCGGCCCGCGGCCGACGGCGACGAGCAGCAGCTCGGCCTCGATCTCCTTGCCGTTCTCCAGGGAGACCTTGACGCCGTTCTCGGTGCTCTGCACGCCGGAGAAGCGGCTGCCCAGCTCGAAGGCGATCTTGCGGCGGCGGAACGCGCGCTCCAGCAGCTTCGAGGAGCTCTCGTCCTCGAGCGGCACCAGGTGGGGGAGGGCCTCGACGATCGTCACGTCCACGCCGAAGGACTTCCACGCGCTGGCGAACTCGCAGCCGATGACGCCGCCGCCGAGGATGATCGCGGAGCTGGGGACGCGGTCGAGGTTGAGCGCGTGGTCGCTGGTGATGACCTTCGTGCCGTCGATGTCCAGGCCCGGCAGCGAGCGCGGGTAGGAGCCGGTGGCCAGCAGGATGTGCTTGCCCTCGTAGGTCTGGCCGTCGACCTCGACGGTGGTCGGCGACGTGAGCCGCCCCTCGCCCTCCACGTAGGTGATCTTGCGGGCCTTCACCAGACCCTGCAGCCCCTTGTAGAGCTTGGAGATGACGCCGTCCTTGTAGCCGTTGACGCCGTCCATGTCGATGCCGGCCAGCGACGTCTTCACGCCGAACTGCTCGCCCTCGCGGGCCAGGTCGGCGACCTCGCCGGCGTGCAGCAGCGCCTTGGTCGGGATGCAGCCGCGGTGCAGGCAGGTGCCACCGACCTTGTCCTTCTCGATCAGGACCACGTCCAGGCCGAGCTCGGAGGCGCGGAAGGCCGCGGCATATCCGCCCGAGCCACCGCCGAGGATGACCAGGTCGGCGGGGGAGGTGGGTGCGCTCACGGATGCTCCTCGGTTGCGACGGGCGGCGTCCCCGCTCGAGCGGGGCGGGGGCTGCTGCCCATCCTGCCACTCCGGGAACGACCTGGCCCGGACCACCGTTGCTCTCGCGAGCGTCGTGGTGATCTCGCGACCCGGCTGGACGGAGAGGGTGCATGGGGCTGTTCGGACGGTGGCGCGCGCGCCGGGGACCCTCGGGCAGGCCCACCCTCGACCGCGCGTCGCAGCGGGGCGACCTGAAGCACCTCGAGGAGTTCGTGGCCAGCCGCCGGGGCGTCGAGGGCTTCGTGGAGCCGCGCACGGCGGTCACCGAGGCGACCATCGTGCTCGTGGCGGCCGACGGGGAGTGGACCCGGCGGCGCATCGACGGCCCCGACGTCGCCCGGCGGCTCTCCAGGGAGCTCGCCATCCCGGTGTACGACGCCCAGGTGACCGGCTACCCCCAGCGGATGCGCGACTACAGCGCCCGCCAGAAGCGGGACCGGCTGTAGCCACGTCGACGAGCCGTCCTGGCTGACCGTGCAGGGTCCTGGCTCACCACCGACGGTGAGCCAGGACCCGGGATGATCAACCACCTGATCATCGAGGCGCTCAGTCGGCGATGAGGGCCTCGATCGTCGCCAGCAGGGTGCGCACGGGGACGCCGGTGCCGCCCTTGGGCGTGTAGCCCCACGGCGCGGAGGTGTTGTAGCTCGGCCCGGCGATGTCGATGTGCGCCCACGGCAGCCCGTCCGGCACGAACTCCGCCAGGAAGTGCCCGCCGACGAGCATCCCGCCCATCCGGTCGGCGTTGGCGTTGACGAAGTCCGCGACCGTCGAGTCGATCCCCTTGCGCAGCTCGGGGGGCAGCGGCATCGGCCACATCAGCTCGCCGCTGCGCCCGGCCGCGGCGATCACGGCGTCGCGGAGGTCGTCGCTGCCCATCACGCCCGCGGTGCGCGCACCCAGTGCCACCATCTGCGCGCCGGTGAGCGTCGAGGTCTCCAGCAGCGCGTCGGGGGAGTCCTCGGCCGCTCGGGCGATGGCGTCGGCGAGCACGACGCGCCCCTCGGCGTCGGTGTTGGTGATCTCCGCCTTCTTGCCGTTCCGGAAGGTGACGACGTCGGCCGGCCGGTAGGCGGTGCCGCTGGGCAGGTTCTCGGCCATCGGCACGGTGGCGACGACCTCCACCGGCAGCCCCAGCTCGGCCACGAGGCACACGGTGGCGATCACGGCCGCGGCGCCGGCCATGTCGCTCTTCATGTCCTCCATCTTCGCGGCGGGCTTGATCGAGATGCCCCCGCTGTCGAAGGTGATGCCCTTGCCGACCAGCGCCACCTTCTTGCGCGCGCCCTGGCCGGCGTAGGTGAGGCGCAGCAGCCGCGGCTTGCGGGTGGAGCCGCCGCCGACCGCGAGGATGCCGCCGTAGCCACCGGCCGCGAGGGCGTCCTCGTCGAGGATCTCGGCGGTGAGGCCGAGCTTCTCGCCGGCGGCCGCACCGCGGGCGGCGAGCTCGGCGGGGTAGAGGTCGTTCGGCGGGGTGTTGACCAGGTCGCGCACGAGGGCGACGGCGTCGGCGACCGCCCGCACCCGGCGCAGCGCCGCCTCGGCCGCGCCCGCACCGGGGACGACGATCGTGAAGTCGCTGGGCGGGGCCGGGCGGTCGGCGGGTAGCTGGGACTTGTAGGCGGTGAACTCGTAGGCGCCCAGGAGCGACCCCTCGCCGACGGCGTGCAGGCGCTCGTCGTCCGGGGTCCCGCCCACGGCGGCCAGCAGGCTGACGACGGAGCGGCGGCCGCGGAGCGCACGGCTGGCGGCACCCGCGGCCCGCCGCAGGCTCTCGGGGCGGTACCCGCCGGACGGCTCGGGCGCGCCCAGCCCCACGACGGCGACGACCGGGAACGGGCCCTGGCCGAAGGACGGGAGGCGGGTCACCTCCTCCTCGGCCCCGCGGGCGCCGAGGTCGGTCAGCGCCGGGAGGAGCCGGCCGCCGAGGAGGCGGTCGAGGGCCTCCGCGCCGGGGGTGGGGAGCGGGCCGTCGGGCCCCTTGCCGACGGCGACGACGACGGCGTCGCCGGTCAGCTTCTCGAGCGGGTGGTCGGTGGCGGAGATCGTCGGCGGCACCCGACGATCCTATGAGGGCCCATCCCCCTCACCGCTCGCACGCTCGGGGTGAGCCTCCGGGAGGGGGTTCCAGCACGTCGCCCGGCTCCCGGCGGGTCCCTGCGGCGGCGCCGGTCGCGGGCCTGCCTGCACCGGCGGGACACCCGTTAGCGTGGCCGCGTGACCGCGCGCACCTCGCCCCTCCACGACCGGCACCTCGCGGCCGGGGCCAAGCTCGCCGACTTCAGCGGCTGGTCCATGCCCATCGAGTACGCCGGGGGCGGCGTGCTGGCCGAGCACGCCGCGGTGCGCGACGGGGTGGGGCTGTTCGACGTCTCCCACCTGGGCACCGGGACGGTCCGGGGGCCGGGGGCAGCGGCGTTCGTCGACTCCTGCCTCACCAACGACCTCTCCCGGATCGGGCCGGGGCAGGCGCAGTACACGATGTGCTGCGTGCCCGATGGCGAGGCCGGTGCCGGCGGCGTGGTCGACGACCTGATCGTCTACCTGCACGGGCCCGACGACGTCCTGCTGGTGCCCAACGCGGCGAACGCCGCGGAGGTGCTGGCGCGGCTGGCCGACGCTGCCCCGCCCGGCGTCGAGGTGGAGGACAGGCACACGGACGTCGCCGTCCTGGCCGTGCAGGGGCCGCGGTCCCTGCAGGTCCTGGAGCTGCTGGGCGTGCCCGGCGAGATCGGCTACATGTCGTTCGTGACGGGCACCGGGGGGGCTGGCGCCGAGGTGACGGTGTGCCGCACCGGCTACACCGGCGAGCACGGCTACGAGCTGCTGGTGGCGGCCGACCGGGCCGGGGAGATGTGGGACGCCGTCCTGGAGGCCGGGCAGGACCTCGGCATCCGGCCGTGCGGCCTCGGTGCCCGCGACACCCTGCGGACGGAGATGGGCTACCCGCTGCACGGCCACGAGCTGTCCCGGGAGATCAGTCCCGTCCAGGCCCGCGCGGGCTGGGCCGTCGGCTGGCGCAAGCCGGCGTTCTGGGGCCGCGAGGCGCTGCTGGCGGAGAAGGAGGCCGGACCCGCGCGCCTGCTGTGGGGGTTGCGGGCGTCCGGCCGCGGCATCCCGCGCCCGGGCATGGCCGTCCTGGACGGCGACGGGGCGCAGGTCGGCGAGGTGACCAGCGGGACGTTCTCGCCCACGTTGCGTACCGGCATCGGGCTGGCGCTGCTCGACGTCGCCGCGGGGGTGGCGGAGGGGTCCCCGCTGACGCTGGACGTCCGGGGGCGCCGCGAGCCCGTCGAGGTCGTCCGGCCGCCCTTCGTGCCCTCCCACGTGCGCTGAGACGCTGCGGCCGGGAGGCAGGCTAGGGTGCGTTCTTCCTGGTCGGGTCGCTGTCGCCCTTCTCGGGCTCGGCCTTGGCCGGCAGCGTGTCCGCCTTGACGGCATCCCGCTCACCCATCGGCACCGGGGCGCCGTCGGTGGTGTCGAGGCTGGTCTGGTGCTCGGCCTCGGAGTTGATCTCGGCGCCGAGGAGGACCAGGTAGCAGGTGAGGTACAGCCACAGCATCAGCACGATGACGCCGGCGATCGCGCCGTAGGTCTTGTCGTAGCTGCCGAAGTTGTTCACGTAGACGGTGAACCCGAGGCTGACCAGCGCCCAGACCACGGTGACGACGACCGAGCCGAGGCTGACCCAGCGGAACTTCGGCGCATCCCGGTCGGGGGCGACGCGGTAGAGCACCGCCAGCGAGCCCGCGACGACGACGAGCAGCGCCACCCACCGCGCGATCTCGAGCAGGACGGTGCCCACCGACCCCAGCGGCAGCAGGTCGATGACGATCGGCAGCACGGCGACCAGGCCGATGGTCAGCACGACGAACACGACGGCGCCGAGGGTGAGGGCCAGCGAGAGCGCCCGGAGCTTGACGAAGTTGCGCGTCTCGACCTCGTCGTAGGCGATGTTGACCGCTTTGACCAGGTTGTTCACGCCTCCCGAGGCGCTCCAGAGAGCAGCGAGGATCGAGACCACCAGGCTCAGGGTGAGCGCTCCACCGGCGTTCTCGGTGACGGCGGTGACCTGGTCCCGGATCAGGTCCTGCGCCGCCTCGGGCAGGCCGGCCGTGAACTCCTCGACCTGGGCGGCCGCCTGCTCGGCCGAGGCGACCAGGCCGTAGATGGAGATCAGTGCCAGCAGCGCCGGGAAGATGGCCAGAAACCCGAAGAACGCCACCCCGCCGGCGATGATCGGCATGTTGTCGGCGTTGTTCTCCGCCCACGCCCGCTTGAGCACCTGCTTCCAGCCGCGCGCGGGGATCTGCGTGGGCGAGCTCGCGTCGATCCCCGGGAGCTGCTCCGGACCGGGCGCGTCCGGCGGGAGCCGGTGCGGGTCCTGCGCCTGCCCGCCCGCGGCCGCCGCCCTGGCCGCGGCCGCGCGGCGGGCGGCCTTCTCCTCGACCCGCTGCCGGATCCGGTCGACGGCGCTCTCGCGGGGGCGGGTGCCGGTCACTGCGTCTCCCTGGTGGTGGGCCGTCGTCCGGCCGGGGGTCGGTGGGGTGTGCCGGTGGCCGGGACCTCGCTCCCGGCCACCGGTGGCGTCAATCGCCCGGCCACGCCCCGGTGAGCTTGGTGAAGCCCTGCGCGCCCAGGCGGTCGATGGTCGCCTTGGTGGCCGCGAAGATCGCGCCCTGCAGCGCCGCGGAGACGACGATCTCCCACATCGGGTACTCGGTCTGGAGCGCGTCCGGTGCGTCGTCCTCACCGCTGATGCGCTTCCACACCTGCTTGAAGACCGCCCCCGACACGGCGCCGGCCAGCACACCCGCCGCGAGGCCGATCGGCCGGTAGGCGAGCTTGGCTCCCTTGCTCAACGCTTCCTCCTCCTGCTGCGCTGGGCCTTCCGCTCGGCCCGCCTGGTCGACTTGCGCACGTCCTTCGCGGCCTTCTGCGCGGCCTTGCGCCGGGCGGCCAGCTCCTTGCGCGCCCGCTTCGCCTCACGCTTGCTGCCGATGCGCGCCCCGACGACGAGCTCCTCGGTGCTCGCCAGCCGCCGTGCCCGCCGCCGTCGCCAGAGGACCAGGCCAACGAGGCCCGCCAGCGCCGCACCGGCTCCGGCGAAGGCCGGGGGGCTCTCGCGGTAGGTCTCCACGGCGGTGTCCTTGGCGCGTGCCGCGCCCTCCTTCGCCCGGGCGGGGACGTCGAGCCGCTGGCTCAGCTCGTCGACGGTGCGCCCGAGCTGGTCGCGGGTCTCCTCGATCTCGGCCCGGATGGCATCGGGGTCGGTGGGGCCACCCGAGGCCTGGCCGTCGTCCTTCGGCGTGCTCACCGGCGCGCACTCTCCTTCACGGTCGCGATGTCGGTCTTGACGCCGGCCAGCGCCTCCTCGGGCACCGGCGGTGCGCCCTGCTGCACGTCCTTCTTGCCGACGAGGGCGAGGACGCCCGCGATCGCGAAGAGGACGACGGTGACGATCAGCGCGGAGAGCCAGGCCGGCATCACCAGCGCCAGGGCGAGGATGACGGTGGTGATCAGTGCGGCGAGCCCGAAGAAGGCGACGAGACCGGCGGCACCGAACAGGCCGGCCCCCACGCCCAGCTTCTTGGCCTTCTGGGTCACCTCGGCCTGGGCGAGTCGTGCCTCGTCCCGGACCAGGGTGCTGATCTGCTGGGTGAGCCGGCTGATCAGCTCGCCGGTGGATGCGTTCTCGGGCTCGGCGCCGACGGCTGCGCGGGTCGCGCCCGCCGTCGCGTCGGGACGGGGTGTGCTCATCGGTCCTCCGGGGTGGACGGCGTCGATGCACCTCCATGCCCCCTGCGGACCGGCCGTAACCGACTCGGTGATCACAGCCGGGGAACGACGGGGCGGGCGTGCCCCGCGCCACTAACCTGCCTGCATGAGCTGGTACTGGCGCCTCGAGGACCCGTCCGGATCGACGCTCGACCCCGCCGCGGTCGGGGTGGAGGTGCCGGAGCACGACAACCAGGGCGACGCGGAGTCCTGGCTCGGCGAGAACTGGCGCGAGCTGCTCGACCGCGGTGTCGCCACGGTGACGCTGTTCGACGGCGACCAGAAGGCCTACGGACCCATGGGGCTCGCCGCCACCTGACCCTCGACTGGAGGTCGAGGGTCAGGTGGCAGGATCCTCAGCCGCGGGCGGTCTTCGCGGGGTCGCGCTCGACCACCTCGCCGAGGACCTCGTCGATCCGCGCCAGGACGTCCGCGTCGAGGGTGACGCCGGCGGCCTTCACGTTGTCGTCGACCTGCTCGGGGCGGGTGGCGCCGATGATCGCCGCCGCCACGTTCCCGTTCTGCAGCACCCAGGCGAGCGCCAGCTGGGCCATGGAGAGGCCGAGGTCCTCGGCGATCGGGCGGAGGTCCTGCACGCGGGCCAGCAGGTCGTCGCGCATGAACCGCTGCATCGACTGTCCGGCCTCCGCATGACCGGCGCGGCTGCCGGCCGGCGGCTGCTCGCCCGGTCGGTACTTGCCGGTGAGGATCCCCTGGGCCAGCGGCGACCAGACGATCTGGGACAGCCCCTCCTTCTCCGACGTCGGCACGACCTCGGCCTCGATCACCCGCCACAGCATCGAGTACTGCGGCTGGTTGCTGATCAGGTGGATGCCGAGCTCGCGCGCGAGCGCGGCACCCGCGGCGATCTGCTCGGCGTTCCACTCCGAGACGCCGATGTAGAGCGCCTTGCCCGACCGCACCAGGTCGGCGAAGGCGGTCATCGTCTCCTCGAGCGGCACGGTCGGGTCGTAGCGGTGGGCCTGGTACAGGTCCACGTAGTCGGTCTGCAGCCGGCGCAACGAGGCGTGGCAGCTCTCGATGACGTGCTTGCGGCCCAGCCCCCGGTCGTTCCGACCCGGTCCCGTGGGCCAGTAGACCTTCGTGAACAGCTCGATGGACTCGCGGCGCTGGCCTGCGAGCGCGGCCCCGAGCACCGTCTCGGCGCGGGTGCCGGCGTAGACGTCGGCGGTGTCGAACGTAGTGATACCGGCGTCGAGGGCGGCGCGGACGCAGGCGTGCGCGGCGTCCTCCTCGACCTGGCCGCCGTGGGTCAGCCAGTTGCCGTACGCGATCTCGGAGATGGTCAGGCCGGAGCGCCCGAGGCGTCTGAATTCCACGGATGACGACGTTAGGCGCCCGGGCGGTGGGCCGCCCGGCCGGATCGGGTCCCGATGGTCGCGCCGTCGGCGAGCAGCCGTGCACCCAGCCCGGCCGGACGCTCGCCCAGCACCGCGGCCGCGGGTCGTGGTGCCCAGGTGGACGGCGACGACGTCGGTGTCCCCGGTGACCGCCCCGACGGTGCACGCGGGCAGCGGCCCGGTGTCGGTGGGGTAGCGGAGCCGGGCGCCATCGGGTCCGGTGACGTCGCAGAGCACCGTCGGCACGTCGCTCGACCGCGCCGTCCGGCCCCGGCCGCGGACCAGGGTCGCCAGCACGGGCCGCGCCCGCGGGCCGCTGACGGCCCGGGTCAGACGTCCGCGCCCAGCGGTACCTCGGGCTTCGGGAACCGCCAGCGGCGGATCATGGTGGATCGGCTGATGCCGTACCAGACGAGGCCCTTCATCTTGTGGTTGCCGTCGGGGAACCGGGCGCGGACGGTGCTCTTGATCTTCCGGCCCAGCACCACCGAGTCCATGATCAGCAGCAGGAAGAAGCCGAGGAGCACGAAGCTGGTGTAGCTCTTCACGGCCATGCTCGGCACGAACGTCCCGACCAGGGCGACACCGGCGATGGCGAGGAAGAAGCTGCCGACGTTGCGGCGGCTGTCGACGAGGTCGCGCACCAGCTTGCGCTCCGGCCCGCGGTCGCGGGCGGGCAGGTGGTCGGCGTCACCGCGGGCGATGCCCTGGCGCGCCTCCGCGCGGCGCAGCGCCTGCTGCTCGCGCATGCGCTTGTAGGCCTCCTTGCGCGTGGTGGGCGGCGGCGGGGGAGGACCCACGCGCCGGCCCTGCGCCTCGCTCCGCCGCGGCGTCGGCCTGCCCTTTCCGCCGCTCTTGACCAGCTGCGCGGCCAGCTCGTCGTCCCCTGGGGAGGCGGCGGTCGTCTCGGCGGTGTCACGGCGGCCGGGCAGGCGGAGCTTCACGACCGGGAAGTCTACGTGTGTGAGCAACGAGGCCCCGGACCTCGCGCGAGGAGCCGTACAGTGGACGCACGGGAAGAGGAGCCGTTCCGGCGGCGTTCGTCCGTCACGGAGCGCGTGTGCGCGGACACCTCGGAGGGAGAGGACAGGAATATGACGGTGCAGGACACCGCGGCTACCGGCGTCGTGCTCAGCGACCCCGCGGCCGCCAAGGTCAAGGCTCTGCTGGACCAGGAGGGTCGCGACGACCTGCGGCTGCGCATCGCCGTCCAGCCCGGTGGTTGTTCCGGCCTGCGGTACCAGCTGTTCTTCGACGAGCGATTCCTCGATGGCGACCAGACCTACGACTTCGGTGGCGTCGAGGTCATCGTCGACCGGATGAGCGGCCCCTACCTCGGCGGCGCGGTCATCGACTTCGTCGACAGCATCGAGAAGCAGGGCTTCACGATCGACAACCCCAACGCGCAGGGCTCCTGCGCGTGCGGTGACTCCTTCAACTGAGCCCCGCACGAACGACCGAGGCCCGGTTCCCCCGCGGGGGACCGGGCCTCGTCGTCTTCGCAGTCCTGCGAGCTCGCGACGAGTGGGGCCCGCAGGGTTCCGAGTGACGACACGGCTCAGGAGGCCAGGGGGGCGGCACCTGGGCCGCGGTGCGGTTCGGAGGGTCGCGATGTCAGAGCCGGACGGGGTAGACCGTCTCCGGGATCTCGGGCTCGATCCGCTGCTCGACGAAGATCCCGTGCCACACCATGAAGACCAGCAGCGTCCACAACTTGCGGGAGTGGTCCACGGCTGAGCCGGCCCGCTGGTTCTGCCGGTGCGCGGTGAGCATGGCGAGGACCTGCTGCTTGTCCAGCCACTCCTCGGTCCCGCTCTCCTCGATCATCTGCCGCGCCCACTCGTGGAGGTCCTCGGCCAGCCAGTGCCGGGTGGGCACGGGGAAGCCGAGCTTGCGGCGGTTCAGCACGTGCGGCGGCACGATCTGCTCGAGGGCGCGCCGGAGGGCGAACTTCGTCGTCTCCTTGGTCACCCGCTGGTCGACCGGGATGGTCGAGGCCACGCGGAAGACCTCGGGGTCGAGGAAGGGGACCCGCAGTTCGAGCGAGTTGGCCATGGTCATCTTGTCGGCCTTGACCAGGATGTCGCCCCGCAGCCACGTGAACAGGTCCACGTACTGCATCGCCGTCACGTCGTCGTAGCCGGCCGCGCGCGTGCGCTCGTAGAGCTCGCGGGTGACGGCGACGTGCGACAGGTCCGGGTCCCGCTTCTCGAGGAAGGTCAGCTCCTCGTCCCGGAAGATGCGGGCGTTGCCGTAGTAGCGCTGCTCCAGCGGGATGGAGCCGCGACGCAGCAGGTCCTTGCCGCGCATGCCGTCGGGCAGCCTCGTGGAGAGTGTGCCGAGGGCACGCCGGATGCCGCGGGGGAGCCTGTCGAAGGCGGCCAGGGACAGCGGCTCCCGGTAGATGTTGTAGCCGCCGAACAGCTCGTCCGCGCCCTCGCCGGAGAGCACCACCTTGACGTGCTTGCGCGCTTCGCGCGCCACGAAGTACAGCGGCACGAGCGCCGGGTCGGCGACCGGGTCGTCGAGGTACCAGACGACGAGCGGGATCGACTCGGCGAACTCCTCGGGGGTGACCACCTTGGTGATGTGCTCGACCCCGATGGCCACCGCCGACTCCGCGGCGACGTCGATCTCGGAGAAGCCCTGCCGCTCGAACCCGACCGTGAAGGTCATGAGGTCGGGGTTGTAGCGCTTGGCCAGCGCGGCGATGGCGGTGGAGTCGATCCCGCCGGAGAGGAACGAGCCGACGGTGACGTCGGCCCGCATGTGCACCCGCACGGAGTCGTCGAGCACCTCGACGATCCGGTCGTACAGCGCCTGCTGCTCGTCCTTCGCGACCGGCCGCACCGGGAAGGTCGGGTGGAAGTAGCGCTCGGTGGACAGCTCGCCGTCGACCACCCGGAAGCGGGTGCCGCTCTCGATGCGCCGGATCCCCCGGTGGAGCGTGGCCGGCTCCGGGACGTACTGCAGCGTCAGGTAGTGCTGGAGCGAGGCGGGGTCCACGCCGCCTGCCGCCGTGCTCCCGCCGAGCATCTCGAGCAGCGCCTTCTTCTCGGACGAGAAGGCGATCGCACCGTCGGCCAGGCGCGTGGTGAACAGCGGCTTGATGCCGAAGGGGTCGCGGGCGCCGAACACGGTCCGGGTCCCGCTGTCCCAGATGACGAAGGCGAACATGCCGCGCAGGCGGTCGACGACCTTCTCGCCCCACAGGTGGTAGCCGGCGACGATCGCCTCCGTGTCACCCTCCGTGGCGAACGCCGCCCCCGCGGCCGCGAGCTCCTCGCGCAGCTCGAGGTAGTTGTAGATCTCGCCGTTGAAGACGATGCGGTACCGCCCGTCGGCGTACGGCATCGGCTGGTGGCTGTGCTCGATGTCGATGAACGCCAGGCGGTTGAAGCCGTAGACGACGCGGTCGTCGTGCCAGACCTCGTTCTCGTCGGGGCCGCGGTGCCGGAGGCAGTGCAGCGCACCACGGACGTCGGAGACGACGTCGTCGGTCACGCGCGGGGCGTCGGTCGAGAAGTAGGCGAGCAGGCCACACATGGGGCGGGGGACTCCGGGGGTCGGGGGTGGCCAGGGAGGTCAGACGCGCTCGCCGGCGCGGGTCTTCGCCGTGGCGCGGCGCTCGGCGAAGAAGGACAGCACCGGCACCGTGCCGGCGAGCACGGTGACCAGGAACCCCTTGACGGACCACTTGGCCCGCAGGGCGAGGTCCACGGTGGCGAGGAAGAACAGGCCGTAGAGCCAGCCGTGGGCGGTCCCGAGCACTGCGACCGGGCCCTCGACACCGCCCAGGTGCTTCAGGGGCACCGCGAAGAAGATCAGCCCGATGAGGAGCACGCCGACGATGGTGGCCATCACGCGGTAGCGCGTCAGGGCCGTCGGGACATCCCGGCCCAGGGTCTGGGTGGGCTGCTCAGCGGCCATTGCTGCTGCTCCTCTGGCCGAGCGCTCGCTCGTTGAGCTCGGCGAGGTAGGCGTTGTAGGCGGCGAGCTCGGGGTCGCCCGTCGTGTCGATGCGCGGTCGCTGGTACGGCACGACCGCGCTGCCCGGCTGGTCCTCGTCGGGGGCCCGGCGCAGCTCGTCCCGCACCATCCGGACGTAGAACCACAGCCCCATGAAGCCGTAGAGCGGCCACTGCAGGGCGTAGCTCCAGTTCACCGCGCCGCCGCCGGCCTCGGCCTTGGACAGCTGCCAGTGGCCGAGGAAGAAGGTGGCGACGAACAGGGCCGCCACGAGCAGGTGCAGCAGCACCCACTTCGCGGTCAGCAGCCGGGAGAACACGGCACCGACTCTAACCGCCCCGCCCGTGCGGGCGGCCGCCACGCGGGTGTGCCGCGGCCGTCGGGGGAGCGCCGCGCAGATCGTCGACCACCCCGGCCCGCCGCCGGTTGGCCACTCCCGGCGCCTCGACCCGCCGGGACGTCTCCGGTGGTCGGCCCCTGAGGCGGGTCGGCTAGTCTCGGCCCACACTGAGTTCGGCGCGTGGATGCACTCTGCCGGAAGCCGGTGGGAATCCGTTGCAATGACCGCCCGGAGACCGGGCGGAGGACGAGGAGGCAGCGAGCAGTGGCTCGAGGCAGCAGGCTCGCGCGGCTGGCCGCGCTCGGTCTCCTGGGGGCGCTGACCCTCACCGGATGCGAGCTCGGCGAGGCCGAATGGTGGGACCGGAACTTCGTCCGGTGGGGATGGCCCGAGGGCATCACCGACGAAGCCGAGGCGATGCGCGAGCTGTGGGTCGGCTCCACCTACGCGGCGTTGATCGTGGGTGCGGGGGTCTGGGCGCTCATCGCCTGGTCGGTGATCCGCCACCGCAAGAAGGGTGACGAGCTGCCGCGGCAGACGGCCTACAACCTCCCGCTGGAGATCGTCTACACGATCCTGCCGTTCATCATCATCGCCGGCCTGTTCTTCTTCACGGTCAACACGCAGAACCAGGTGCGCCAGCTCAGCGAGGACCCCGACGAGGTCATCGCCGTCAACGCCTTCAAGTGGAACTGGCAGTTCGTGTACCCCGAGACGGCGGGCCCCGACGGGGAGCCCGTCAACACCGTGGGCACCAGCACCGAGATCCCGATCCTCGTCGTCCCGACCGACCGCACGGTCCGGTTCGAGCTGGCCTCCGCGGACGTCATCCACTCCTTCTGGGTGCCGGAGTTCCTCTTCAAGCTCGACGTCATCCCGGGCAACGAGAACGGCCGGGACAACGTCTTCGAGGTGACCGTCCGCGAGGAGGGCGCCTACGTCGGCCGCTGCGCCGAGCTCTGCGGCACCTACCACGCCTACATGAACTTCGAGGTCCGCGCGGTCTCGGGCGACGAGTACGACGACTACCTCGCGGCACGTGAGTCCGGGCTGGGCACGTACGAGGCGCTCGAGGAGATCGGGCAGCCGGGCGAGGCCAGCACCACGACCCCGCTGGACCTGGTCCTGGACAAGGTCGAGGACCTTCAGCAGACCGGTGACTGAGGTCTCCGCTCCCGGTAACCGGATCCGACACATGAACGAGGAGGCGCGGCCGTGAAGGTCGAGGCACTGATCTTCAATCTCATCGCGGTGTTCTGCTTCGTCTGCGCGCTCGTCTACGGCTTCTGGTCCCGGGAGCCCATCGGCACCACGGCGCTGGCGCTGTCGGGCGGCCTGATGATCCTCATCGGCGGCTTCTTCTGGTTCATCTCGCGCCGGATCGATCTCCGTCCCGAGGACCGCAAGGACGCCGAGATCGCCGACGGCGCCGGCGAGCTCGGGTTCTTCAGCCCGGCGAGCTACTGGCCGTTCACGCTCGCGCTGAGCGCCGGTCTCATGGGTCTCGGGCTCGCGTTCTGGTACTTCTGGCTGATCGCCCTCGCGGCGGTCGCCATCCTGATCGCCGTCGGCGGGTTGCTGTTCGAGTACTACGTGGGGCAGAACGCGCAGCAGGGCTGAGCCCCGGCACCACGCTCCCGGAGCCACCAGAGGCCCCCTCCGCCCGCGGGCGGAGGGGGCCTCTGTCATGTGCCACGTATCGGGCAGCGGCCGGGCCCTGGCGCGCTGGTGACGGCCCGTCAGGGGGGCGACCCCGGCGCGCCGGCGAGGCCGGCCCAGACGGGAGCGGTCGGCCCGCCCGGCCCGCGCGCTGCCACCGCCGGCGGTGGCAGCCGCAGCACGGGGGGCGCCAGCGCGGCAGACCTGGGCTGGTGCTCGGTACCTCGAGGGGTGTGCCCAGGGACTCGAGCAGGCTCCGACGGGAGCGGGGGCGGAGCGACAGCCCGTGAGACCGGGGGAGGGCCGCCCGTTCATCAGGGGCCGGCGGCCGGGGAGCCGGACGCCGGACCAACGCCCGGGAGCCGCTGTGACGGTCCGGGCGCCTCTCGGGTGATGGACGCGGTCCGGCGTCCGCACAGGAGCCCCTGACCGCGGTGCGACTACCCGGAGCCTGGTGGGTACCGCCCCGGATGGTCCGGCCCCCCGTCGAGCGGAGTGGAGCAGGGGCGGACGGACTGGTGCGGCACCGGCCGCGCGGCCCTGGCTCCCGGCCTACGCCTTCGGCCGGCGGACCGTGCAGGGGAGCCGAGCGGAGGAGCGGTGTCGCTGTGCCGATCCGGTCGGTCGGCTGGACAGGCGAGCGGTGTCCGTCCGCCGCCTGCGCATGCAGAAGGGCCCCGGTGGAAGCTCCACCGGGGCCCTTCTGGTCGGGCGTCGATCAGTCGCGCGGGTCCTGCGGGCGACCACCGTCGGACGGACGGCCGCCCTCGGCGGGACGCCCCGATGTCGTCAGCTCCCGATCGGACTCGCCGGCCGCGAGCCCGCGGCCCTCGCCGCGCTGCTCGAGCTCCACCACGGTGGGCTCCTCCACGGGGGAGAAGAATCCGCGGATGGCACGCCGTGCGGCCCCCACCTGGTTCATCTTCTTGGGCACCGGAGCGCCGCCGTAGGCGAGCTGGCCGTGACCGTGCTCGTCCACCGGGCCGATCGGCTGGTGCACCTCGATGAACTCGCCGTGCGGCAGCCGGCGGATGACACCGGTCTCGATGCCGTGCTCGAGCACCTCGCGGTCGTGCTGCTGCAGACCGAGGCAGATGCGGTACGTGATCATGTAGGCGATCGGCGGGAGCAGCACCATGCCGATGCGGCCGGCCCAGGTCATCGCGTTCAAGCTGATGTCGAACTTGTCGGCGACGACGTCGTTACCGCCCGAGATCAACAGCACGACGTAGAACGCGATCGACATCATGCCCAGCGAGGTCCGCACGGGGACGTCGCGGGGACGCTGGAGCAGGTGGTGCGACGCGGTGTCCCCGGTCAGCTTCCGCTCGATCATCGGGTAGAAGAGCAGCAGCGCGAAGATGATGCCCGGCAACACCGCGGTCGGCCAGAACAGCGCGGGGATCGTGTAGTCGCCCGGCAGGTTCAGGTCCCACGCGGGGAACAGACGGGACGACCCGTCCAGCCACATGATGTACCAGTCGGGCTGCGACGCCGCCGAGACCTGAGCGGGGTTGTACGGGCCCCAGAGCCAGACGGGGTTGATCTGCACGAGCCCGCCGAGCGCGGCGCAGACGCCGAACACGACGAACAGCAGACCGGTCGCCTTTCCCGCGAACGTGGGGAAGAGCCGGTTGCCGACCACGTTGTGCTCGGTGCGGCCCGGGCCGGGGAACTGGGTGTGCTTCTGCTTGACCAGGATCAGCAGGTGGACCGCGATCAGGGCCAGCATGATCGCCGGGATGAGCAGGACGTGGGCGATGTAGAGACGGCCGACGATGAGCTCTCCGACGAAGTCCCCGCCGAAGACCGCCCAGTGCAGCCAGGTACCGACGACCGGGATCGCGAGGATGATCGCGGACATGATCCGCAGCCCGGTGCCGCTCAGCAGGTCGTCCGGCATGGAGTAGCCGGCGAAGCCCTCGAGCAGCGACAGGATCAGCAGGACGACACCGATGAGCCAGTTCGTCTCGCGCGGACGCCGGAAGGCACCCGTGAAGAAGATGCGCAGCAGGTGCACGACGATCGCCGCCACGAACATCAGCGCCGCCCAGTGGTGCAGCTGGCGCATGAAGAGGCCGCCGCGGACGTCGAAGGAGATGTCCAGCGTCGAGGCGTAGGCGATCGACATGTCGATGCCGCGGAGCGGGTCGTAGGACCCGTCGTAGGTGACCTCGGTCATCGACGCCTGGAAGAAGAACGTCAGGTAGGTGCCCGACAGCAGCAGGATGATGAAGCTGTAGAGCGCGATCTCCCCGAGCAGGAAGGACCAGTGGTCGGGGAAGACCTTGTTGAGGGTCCGCCGGACGGGGCCGGCGACGACGAGGCGGTCGTCGATCTCGAGCGCGGACTTGCCGAGTCTCGTGGTCGGGGCCCCCGGCGCCGTGGCGGTGCGAGCTGCCATCAGATGCGCTCCCGGTTCCAGTAGGTCGGGCCAACAGCCTCAATGTAGTCACTGCGGGCGACGAAAAAGCCCTCGTCGTCGACCGTGATGGGGAGCTGCGGCAGCGAGCGGGTCGCCGGCCCGAAGATCGGCTTGGCGCCCTGGGTGACGTCGAACTGCGACTGGTGGCAGGGGCACAGGATGCGGCTGGTCTCCTGCTCGTACAGCGACACCGGGCAACCGGCGTGCGTGCAGATCTTGGAGTAGGCCACGTAGTCGCCGTAGCCGAAGTCCGCCTGGCCCTCGCGCGGCTGCTCCTGCCGCAGCTGCTCGGGGCGGAGCCGGATGAGCATCGTGGCGGCGTCGGACTGCCGGTTCCCGCCGGGGACGGCGGGGAACACCGTCTCGAGGGAGCCGGGCTCCTGGTCGCCGGGGCGGATCGGGCTGCCGTCGTCGCGCACGAGGCGGACGCCCTCGGCCCAGGAGGTGCGGCCCAGCGGGTTGCCGGTGTTCGGGTTCTTGATGAGGCCGCCGAGCGGGGCGATCAGCATGATGCCCACGCCGACGCCCATGAAGCCGAGCGAGCGGGTGATCAGCTTCCGCCGGGGCAGGCCGCTGTTGTGGTAGCCGGCCACCAGGGTCGCCCCGGTGGTGACCCGGTCGAAGTGCGAGCCGTCGTGCTTGTCCTGCACCGCGGTCTCGTGGGGGAGGAGCTTCTTCGTGTAGAGCACCAGCCCGGCGCCGACCAGGGCGAGGGACAGCCCCATGAACAGACCCAGCATCGGGGTGAACAGGGCGCTCCAGGTGGAGCCCTCCTCGGCCCACGACCACTCCGGCAGGAACCAGCCCGAGCCGACGTAGACGATGAGGAACAGGAAGGCGAACACGCCGGCGAGGGCGAAGGTCCAGCCCACCTGGCGCACGGCGCGGCGCTCGATGGGCGAGCCGGGCTCCGGGCCCGGGTCGACGTGGAGCACCTCGACGCCGTCGTACCGGGCGCCGAGGAGGTCGAGCTCCTCGCGGCGCATCGCCGCGAGCTGCTCGGGGGTGTAGTCGTCGTCCGGACCGCCGTGCAGGGGGCCGGGGGTGTCCGCGCCGCCGGCCGAGCCGGGGCGGGTCTCGCGGGTGCTCACGCTTCCTCCTCGCCGGCGGTCGTGGTCAGCGATCGCGCGGCAGCCGTGGTGGTCGATGGGCTCGCGGGCGTGCTCACGCCTTGCTGCCCATCCAGAAGATCCCGAACAGGAGGGCGCTCATGCCGACGACCCAGAGGACCAGGCCCTCGCCGACCGGGCCGATGCGGCCGACGCCCGCGCCGCCCGGGTCCGCCATGCCCTTGATGGTCTGGACGTAGGCGATGATGGAGCGCTTCTCCTCGGGGGTCAGCTGGTTGTCGCCGAAGACCGGCATGTTCTCCGGTCCGCTCAGCATCGCCGTGTAGATCTCCAGGTCGGTCGCGTCGTCCAGGCTCGGGGCGTACTTGCCCGAGGAGAGGGCGCCGCCCTCACCGACGAAGTTGTGGCAGGACGCGCAGTTGAGCCGGAACAGCTCACCGCCGAGAGCGAGGTCGCCCGCGCGGAGGTCGCCCGACGGGAGCGTCGGACCGCCGCCGTTGGCCTGGACGTACGTCATGAGCTGGTCGATCTCCTCGTCGGAGAACACCGCGGGCTTGTCCGGCGCCTGGGCCTCCTGGCGGACCAGGGGCATGCGGCCGGTGTGCACCTGGAAGTAGACCGAGGCCTCGCCGACGCCGATCAGCGACGGGCCGCGGTTGGGTACGCCCTCGAGGTTCTCGCCGTGGCAGGAGATGCAGCTGCGCTCGTACAGCTCGCGCCCGGCCGCCTCTGCCGCCGACTCGCTCGTGCCCTCGTCGGCCGCCTGTGCGGGGGCGAGCACCGAGTACAGGGAGCCGGTGAGGATGAGCGAGGCCAGGAGGCCTGCGACGTTGGCCAGACGCCGGCGGTGCTTGGAGCGGCGGCGTGCGCGCGCACGGGCGACGGGCGTGCCGGCGTCGGCGAGCGGGGCGTCGGACTGCGGGTTCGTGGTGGACACCGGTTCCCTAGCGGATCAGGTAGATCGTGGCGAAGAGCCCGACCCACACGACGTCGACGAAGTGCCAGTAGTAGGAGACCACGATGGCCGAGGTCGCCTGCGCCGGCGTGAAGCGGCCCATGGTGGACCGGACGAGCACGTAGACGAAGGCGATGAGGCCACCGATGACGTGCAGGGCGTGGAAGCCCGTCGTGATGTAGAAGACCGAGCCGTACGTGGACGAGGCGATCGTGGTGCCGTGGTCGACGACGAGCACGCGGTACTCGTTCGCCTGGGCCAGCACGAAGATCAGGCCCATCACGAAGGTGATCGTGAACCAGCGCCGGAGCCCGTAGACGTTGCCGTTCTCCGCCGCGAAGACGCCGAACTGGCAGGTCACCGAGGACAACACCAGGATCACGGTGAAGACCGTGGCGTAGGGCAGGTTCAGCTCGGTCGGCTCCGGCGGCCAGCCGCTCTCGGCGCCGGCCCGGGCTCGGGCGGTGAAGTACATGGCGAACAGGCCGGCGAAGAACATCAGCTCGCTGGCGAGCCAGATGATCGTGCCGACGCTGACCATGTTCGGTCGGGTCAGGGAGTGCACCCGCGAGGTGTCGAAGGCGCTGCTCGCGACGGGGGCCGTTGTCACGGGGCTCATCATGGCATCGGCAGGGCGCCGTCACGACTGCGGGTGGTGACGGCGTGGCGCCGATGTGACCACCTCGATACCGACGCACGGGGCGTGCCTGCGCAGATGGGTCCGGGCACTAGGCTCGGCGGCGTGAGTGCCGCCGAGAAGCCCGCTGCACCGGCCACCGTGCTGCTCTACAGCCACCGTCCCGAGGTCCGCGACGCGGTGCGCGCGGCGGTCGGGCGGCAGCCGGCCCCCGACGTCGGGCCGCTGACCTGGCTGGAGTGCTCGACGGGCGACGAGGTGGTGGCGGCGGTCGACGCCGGCGGCATCGACCTGTGCGTCCTCGACGGCGAGGCGCAGCCCACCGGCGGGATGGCGCTGGCCCGCCAGCTGGAGATGGAGGTCGCCGACCGGCCGGCGGTCTGCCTCCTCGTGGCGCGGCAGCCCGATCGCTGGCTGGCGCACTGGTCGCGCGCGGAGTCCACGCTCGCCCTGCCGGTCGACCCGCTGGTCGCCCCCGGGGTGGTGGCAGACCTGCTCCGGGTCCGCGCGGGCCGGCCCGCGGCGCACCGGTGACGCCCCTGGGGACGCCGACGGCCGCACCCACGTGGCCCGGGCTGCTCAACCGCCTCCTGGCCGGGCAGGACCTCACCGCCGACGACACCCGCTGGGCCATGCGGGAGGTGATGACCGGCGAGGCGACGCCGGCCCAGGTGGCCGGCTTCACCGTGGCGCTGCGGGCCAAGGGGGAGGCGGCGCAGGAGGTGGCCGGGCTGGCCGCCGAGATGCTCGCCCAGGCGACACCGGTGCGACTGCCGATGGACTGCGTCGACATCGTCGGCACCGGTGGGGACGGCGCCCACACGGTCAACATCTCCACGATGGCCGCGGTGGTGACCGCCGCCGCGGGCGCGCCCGTGGCCAAGCACGGCAACCGGGCGGCGTCGTCGTCGTCGGGCGCCGCCGACGTCCTCGAGGCTCTCGGGGTGGTGATCGACCTGCCGGCCGACGCCGTGGCCGCCTGTGTCCGCGAGGCGGGTATCGGTTTCTTCTTCGCCCCGGTCTTCCACCCCGGCATGCGGCACGCGGCCGCCCCGCGCCGGGAGATGGGCATCGGCACGGTGTTCAACTTCCTCGGCCCGCTGACGAACCCGGCTCGCCCGGTGGCGGCGGCGATCGGCTGCGCCAACGCGCGCATGGCCCCGGTCCTGGCCGATGTGCTCGCCGCCCGGGGGACGCGGGCGCTGGTGTTCCGCGGCGACGACGGGCTCGACGAGCTGACGACCGCCACCACCTCGTCGGTCTGGGTGGTGCGCGACGGCGAGGTGGCACCCGACCGGGTCGACCCGAGCGCGCTCGGCATCGAGGCGCCGGCGCCGGACGCGCTGCGCGGCGGTGACGCCGGGGTCAACGCCGAGGTCTTCCGGCGGGTCGTGGACGGGGAGCGCGGGCCGGTCCGCGACGCCGTGCTGCTCAACGCGGCGGCTGCGCTGGTGGCCTTCGACGAGCGGCCCGCGCGGTTGCACGACGGCCTCGCGACCGGGCTGGAGCGGGCTGCCGCGGCGGTCGACGACGGCCGCGCGGCGGCGCTGCTCGACCGCTGGGTCGAGGTCAGCCGCGCGGCACGCGGTTAGGCCTTCGGACGGGCGGTTCCTCAGACGTCGGTGTCGAACCCGATGGAGAAAGCCGCCTCGAGGTCGTGCCGCGAGTACGCGCGGAACGCGATGTGGGTGTCGGTGTCGACGACGCCCGGGACCTTGTTGATCCGGCCGGCGATCACCTCGGCGACCTGCTCGAACTCGCGGACCCGGACGATGGCGACCAGATCGGCCTCCCCGGCGACGGAGTAGACCTCGCTGACCCCGTCGAGCTCGGCGACGGCCTGGGCGACCTCGGCGATCGAGTCGGTGGCGGCGTCGATCATCACGATGGCGGTGATCACGCCGGGGATGCTATCCGCTCGGGACGGGCGCGCGTGCCGAGCGACCGCCCGTCGGCGAAGGGATCGTGCGCGTCGCGCCCGGCCTCCACGCGCGCCAGGAAGCCGCTGTAGGCGCCGGTGCCGGGCGCCGCGCAGGCCAGGGTGCCGGTGACCTGCACCAGCCGTGTGCCGGGCTTCTCCAGCCAGCGCAGGACGAGCTCGGTCTCGTCGACCGACGTCGGCTGCTCCGCGTCGGCGCCGGGTACGGTCTCCGCCGTCACCAGCAGGTCGCGGAGCACGCTGCGGACGGTGGTGCCACGAGGTGCGTTCCCGGCGGCGGTCAGTCGCCCGTACCGGACCACGGAGAGCTCCCAGCCGCCCTGGCCGTCGGGGCGGGCCAGCACCAGCTCGGGGACGGCCGCCAGCGACGCCAGCCGCTGCCGTCGCCGGACGGCCCGGACCAGCACCGCCACCCGGTCGCGCAGCACGGCGGCATCCTCGTAGCGCTCCTCGGCCGCCAGCTGCTCCACCCGGTCCAGCAACGGCCCGAGCAGCGGCCCGGGGTCGTGCCCGACCGCCGCGGAGAAGACCGCCGCCACCCCGGCGTACTCCGGTACCGACTGTGCGCCGGTGCAGGGGGCGCCGCACCGCCCCATCTCTGCCAGCGCGCAGGCGCTGACCGGTGTGCGCGGGGAGAGCCGGGCGGTGCACTGCCGCAGCGGCAGCACCTCGTGGACGGCGGCCACGGCCGCGTCCGCGGCGCGGCGGTCGGGGAACGGCCCCAGGAACACGCCGGCGTCGGGCCGGACCCGGCGCACCACCGACAGCCGGGGGAAGGGCTCCTCGGTGAGCCGGACCCACAGCGCCCGCTCGGGAAATCGGGACCGGCGGTTGTAGCGCGGCTTGTGCCGGGCGATGAGGCGCAGCTCGCGGACGGCCGCCTCGAGCGCGTGGGCGCACGGGATCGCCTCCACCCGCTGCGCGAGACCCACCATCTCGGTGATCCGGCTGCGCTGCTCACCGGAGGTGAAGTAGCTGAGGACCCGGCTGCGCAGGTCCCCCGAGGTGCCCACGTAGAGCGGCTCGTCCTTCGGGCCGCGGAAGAGGTAGACGCCGGGGCCGTGCGGCACCCCGTCGGCCAGGTGCCGCTTCCTCCGGCGCTCCGGATCCACCTGCCGGGTGAGGCCGGACAGCTCCTCCAGCGTGGTGACGCCCAGCGGACCCAGCCGCTCGAAGAGGCCGTGCAGCACGTCGACGGTGGCCCGTGCGTCGTCCAGGGCCCGGTGCGTGGGCGAGGTGGTGGCGGAGAAGTACGGCGCCAGGGTGGCCAGCTTGCAGTTGGGCACCTCGTCCCGGCTCAGCAGCCGCCGGGCGAGGACGGCGGTGTCGACGGAGGCCGCCGCGGGCCAGACCATCCCGTTCTCGGCGCACGCCGCCCTGAGGAAGCCGAGGTCGAACGGCGCGTTGTGCGCGACCAGGACCGCCCCGCGGGCGAACTCGAGGAAGGCCGGGAGGACGGCGCCGATCCGGGGGGCCGTGGCCACCATCGTCGAGGTGATGCCGGTGAGCACGCTGATGTAGGGCGGGATCTCGTGGCCGGGGTCCACCAGCGTCTGGAACTCGCCGAGCACCTGGCCGCCGCGGACGCGCACGGCGCCGATCTCGGTGATCGCGCTGTCCTTCGGCGAGCCGCCGGTGGTCTCCAGGTCGACGACGACGAAGGTCACCTGCGACAGCGGCGTGCCGACGTCCTCGATCGAGACCTGCTGGTAGCGCGGTGGAGCGGGGGGAGGTGCCACGGGGCGGACGCTAGGTCGGGGTGCTGACAGTCCGGGGGACGCGCGCCGGGCCGCCGCACGCCCCGACCCGCCCGCCCGCACCCCCGGGCAGGGGGTCCGGCGCCGCCCGACCGTGGGGAGCGGGGCCACCCCGGCGGTGCACAGCCTGGCTTTCCGCCCCCGGACGGGACACCATGCACTGCCAGCGCCCGTCGCCGCCCGCGCGACCGGCCGTTCACTGGAGGTGGTCGGCGATGCCCGCGCGCTCCCCGGCGCGCCCGCCCGGCCGGTGCCGGCGGCGGGCGGCGGTCGCCGCCCTCGCGGCGTGCGTGGCGGTGCTGCTGCCGGTCGGCCCGGCCGCAGCCGCACCCAGCGACCAGCCCGGCGGCACCTCTGGTGTGCTGGAGAGCCGCGACCTGGACCGGCTGCAGCGGCGCGCCGCGGAGGTGCAGGACGAGCTGCGGGCCCGCCAGGCCGAGGTCGTCGCCGCCCGCGAGGCGCTGGCCAGGGCCCAGCGCGCCGTGGACGAGGCGCAGGCGGTCCTCGACGAGGCGCGGGGCGTGCTGGCCGGGCACCAGCGGGAGGTGGCGGACTACGCCGCCGCCGTCTACCGGGACGGCGGCGCCCTCACCCCGCTGACCCTGCTGCTCAGCGGCGGCGACCCCGGGGAGGTGCTCTCCGGCCTCGGGTTCCTCGACGTGGTCGACGCGCACGCCGGCCGGGTGATCGGCGTCGCGGAGGACCACCGGCGCGGCGCGCTCGACGAGCAGGCGCGCGCCCAGGCCGCCCTCGACCAGGCCCGCGCGCGGGCCGACCAGGTGCGCGCACGGGTGGCCGAGCTCGCGGCGGCGGCCGAGGCGGTCACCGCCGAGCTCGGCGACGCGCTCGCCGTCGTCGACGGGCAGCTGGCCCAGCTGCAGCAGGAGCAGCTCGCGGTCAACGAGCAGACGGCGGCCAGCTGGCGGGCCTACGTCGAGCAGCTCCGGGCCGCGGGCCTGGCGGAGGTGCCGGCGTCGGCGCTGCGCGACCCGGAGCGGGGCCTGCCTGACCGCCTGGTGCCGGTGGGCGAGGGCGGGGGCGGGGCCCAGCGCGGGGTGGCCCAGCTGCCCGGTCGGCCCACCTCGCTGCTCGTCCTGCCCGCGGAGACGCTGGCGGCGGTCGGCGGCGCGATGGAGGCGCTGGGGCAGCCCTACGCCCCCGGGACGGCGGGGCCGGACTCCTGGGACTGCGGTTCCCTCGTGCAGGCGGTGTACGGCCGGACCGGGATCCCCCTGCCGGCGACGCAGGGCGAGCTGTTCGCGCGGACCGTGCCCGTCGCCCCGGCGGACGTGCTCCCCGGCGACCTGGTCTTCCTCGGCTCGCCGGAGTCCGGGCTCGGGCACGTGGGCATCGCGCTGGACCCCAGGACGATGCTCACCGCCGACGCCCGGGCCGGGGCCGTGGTGGTGCGGACGCTCCCCGGCGACCAGGTGCTCGGCGTCGGTCGCCCGGTGCTGGGCCAGCGCCCGCCCGTCGCCGTGCCCGAGCCGACCGCCGGCGCGCTGCGGACCGAGTGCGGGAACACCGTCTACCCGCCCAGCTACGACGGCGGCCGGGCCTGGGGCGGCTACCCGAACGGCCTGATCCCGCCCAGCGCGATGTGCCCCCTGGGCGTCGGCGGGCACACGCTGCGGTGCGACGCGGCCGCGGCCTACCGGGCCATGGCGGCGGCCTACGCCGCCGACTTCGGGCGCCCGCTCTGCATCACCGACTCCTACCGGACCTACGCCGGCCAGGTGAAGCTGTACGGGGAGAAGCCGGCCCTGGCGGCGATCCCGGGCACCAGCAACCACGGCTGGGGGCTCGCGGTGGACCTGTGCGGCGGCATCCAGTCCTTCGGCACGCCGCAGTACGCGTGGATGGTCGCCAACGCCGGCCGGTTCGGTTTCCTCCACCCGACGTGGGCCGATCCGGGCAACGGGCGCGAGGAGCCGTGGCACTGGGAGTACGCCGGCAGCTGACGCCGTCCGGGCCGCGCCGGCACCGCGCGCGGAAATGTCGGTGAGCTCTCCTAGCGTGCGCAGCGACCCACGGAGGAGAGAAGAAGCCATGCTCATCGACTGCGACACCTGCACCGCCCGCGGGAACGGCTGCGCCGACTGCGTCGTGACCGTGCTGCTCGGGGCCCCGCCGGGATGGCAGGGGGTGGACCCGGTGGTCGTGCCCATGACCGGGCGCGCTCGCAGCGGTCCGGCCGCCGAGGACGTCGTCGTCCCGCCGCCGGGCGTGGTGGTGGAGTTCGACGACGTGGAACGGCGGGCCGTGCGAGCTCTCGCCGAGGGCGGTCTGGTGCCCCCGCTGCGGCACCCGGACGGTGCCGGCGGTCACGACGGCGGGCGGTCCCCGGGCCGGCGCACGGGGTGACCGGCGGCCCGTCCCGACGGCGGCCGCTACACAGCGTCAGGGGGCTCGGCCCGGAGGCGCGCCGCTGACCTGGGGATCCTCGTCGCAGGGGTTTCTCCCGCCACCATTTGTCACGGTCACATCGCGGTCGTTAGGGTTCTCGCCGTCCGGCCGGGTGGTTGTCATCCGTCGATGGATGGCCTCGACCGGACACCGCCTAATCACCGCCGGGCGCGCACCACTGGCGCCCGAGGTGTACCGGGGACCCACCGCAGTTCCGGGGTGAGTTCTCCCGCAGCCGGTCCGCCGGTGCGGGGGATAGGGCCAGTCTTCCCAGCCCGAACCCGTCAGCTAACTCGGTCGGCGGTCGCAGAGGAAGAAACGGAGAGCCGCCGCTCGTGGCGACCCCTCACGCAGTGCTGACCCACGCCCCCGCACAGCTCCACCCCGCCGACCGGTGCAGCTCGCGCGCCCGTCGCCTCGGCCCGCTGCGATCGGGTTTCCTGGTCACCGCCGTCACCGCCGTCACCGTCACCATCCTCCCGGGCGCGGCGTCTGCCGTCCCCGGCACGGCCGACGCGGTCGCCGCCCAGGTGGCCGAGGCCAGCCACGAGCTCGAGGTCGTCTCCGAGCAGCTGAACGAGGCCCGGGTCGTCCTGGCCCGCCACCAGGACGAGGCCGAGGCCGCCGACGAGGCTGCTGCCGCGGCGGAGGCCCGGATCGGTTCCCTCGACGGGCACATCCGCCGGCTGGCCCGCAGCGCCTACACCGGCAGCGGCATGTCGCAGCTCGACGTCCTGCTGACCAGCGACTCGGCGGAGCACCTCGTCGACCAGCTCGGCATCCTCGACGCCATCGCCGGCCACACGAACGCGGTGCTCACCGAGGTGTCGCGGGCCGCCGCGGACGCGGAGCGGTCCCGCGACGCCGCCGAGGAGGCCGCCGCCGAGGCGGAGCGCACGGTTGAGCAGATCGCCGCCCAGCAGGAGGAGCTGGAGGTGAAGATCGCCGACTACCAGCGCCGCTACGAGGCGCTCACCGCTCCTCAGCAGGAGCAGGTGGCGCAGGCGCACGGCGGCGCCGCCCTGCCGGCCCCGAGCGCCGTCACCGCGCCGAGTTCCGCCGCCCAGGTCGCGGTGAACACCGCGCTCGCCCAGATCGGCGATCCCTACGTCTGGGGCGCCGGTGGTCCCAACGCCTTCGACTGCTCGGGCCTGACCTCCTACGCCTACGCCGCGGCCGGCGTGACGCTGCCGCACTCCAGCCGGTCGCAGAGCCAGATGGGCACGCCCGTCTCGCGCAGCGAGCTGCAGCCGGGCGACCTGGTCTTCTTCTACAGCCCGGTGAGCCACGTCGGCATGTACATCGGCAACGGCCAGATGGTGCACGCCTCCACCTCCGGCCAGCCGGTGAAGGTGGCGAGCCTGGACTCGATGGGCAGCTACAACGGCGCCCGGCGCATCGCCGGCTGACGGCGCCGGACCGCTCGGAGGGCCGGTGATCCCGACCGGGGTCACCGGCCCTCGTGGGCCCCGGGCGGGTCAGGTGACCGACGGGGTCGTCCCGGCGACCTCGGTCAGACCGGAGGGGACATCGGCCACGGACGAGCGCGGCCGGGCCACCGCGACGGCGGCCGCGTTCGCCACGACGATGAGCGCGATCCCCGCCCACTCGTGGCCCCGCAAGCCCTGGCCCAGCAGGACGATGCCGACCAGCGCCGCCAGCACCGGGTGCACGCTCATGAAGACGCCGAAGAAGCGAGGCGGGACGACACGCAGGGCGGTCAGGTCCGCCGCGTAGGGGACCACCGACGAGAGCACGCCCGCCGCCACGGCGTAGCCGAGCGCCGCCCCGGTGAGCCTGCCGTCCACCGCCATGGGCACCAGCACGGGGAGGAAGGCCAGGGCGCACAGGCCGGTTCCGAGCGCGGGGGCCTGCAGCCCGGGCAGGCGCAGTCCGGCGACGCGGTTCAGGAGGATGTAGGCCGCCCAGCACGCCGCGGCGACCAACCCGAGCCCGACGCCCAGGTGGTCGCTGGCGGGCCCGGGCAGGATCAGGACGTAGACCCCGCCTGCCGCACCGCAGCCGATCAGGAGATCCCACCGGGAGCGCGACCCGGCCAGTGCGACGGCGAGCGGCCCCAGGAACTCCAGCGTCACCGCGAGCCCGAGCCCGATGCGCTCGATCGCCGTGTACAGCGCCAGGTTCATGCAGCCGAACACCGCTGCGAGCAGCAGGACCGGCCACCACTGAGCCCACGTCATCCGCCGCAGCGGTGGTCGGGCGACCGGGAGCAGCACCGCCGCGGCCACCACCTGGCGCACGGCGACGACGCCGGGTGGCCCGATCGCGCCGAAGGCGTGGGCGCCGAGCGCGGCGCCCACCTGGTTGCTCAGGGCGCTGCCGAGCATGGTCGCCACGCCGCCGGCGAGGGGGTGCCCACGTGCGGGCCGGCCGGGCCGGACGGAGTCCCGGGAGGGTGCGGTCACCTGGCGGAGTATCGGCACGTCGGGCGCACAGCGGAAATGCCGGACACGCACCCGGCCATACGCTCGGCGCATGAGTGCGGAAGTGCGGCAGCTGCGGGCGCTGGTCGCTGTCGTGGACGCCGGCACCTTCACCGGTGCCGCCGACCTGCTGGGCACCTCGCAGGCATCGGTGTCCCGGTCCGTGGCAGCGCTGGAACGGGGCATCGGTGCGCGCGTGCTGCGGCGCACCACCCGGGAGGTGTCGCTGACGGTGGTCGGGAGCCGGGTGCTCGCCCACGCGCGGCGGGTGCTCGAGGAGGTGGCCGCGATCCAGCGTGCCGCTGAGGAGACCCGGCCTGACGTGCGGGTCGGGTACGCCTGGGCCGCGCTGGGGCGGCACACCACCGCGGTGCAGCGCCGCTGGTCGCGTGCCCACCCCGGATCGACGCTCGTGTTCGTCCAGTCCAACACCCCGACCGCGGGGCTCACCGAGGGGCTGGCCGACGTGAGCGTGCTCCGCCGTCCCGTGACCGATCCCCGGCTGGGGAGCGCGCTGCTCGGGACGGAGCGGCGCTACGCCGCCGTCGCCGCCGACGACCCGCTGGCCCGCCGGCGCACCCTCGCGCTGCCCGACTTCGCCGGTCGCACCGTCGCCGTCGACACCCTGACCGGGACGACCACCGGCGAGCTGTGGTCACCGCCGGCGGCGCCGGCCGTCACGCGTGCCGTCCGCGGTGTCGACGAGTGGCTCACCGTCATCGCCGCGGGCCAGGCCATGGGCATCACCGCCGGGGCGACGGCCCGGCAGCACCCGCGCCCCGGTGTCGTGTACCGGGTGGTCCGCGACGCGCCGCGCGTGCCCGTGTGGATGGCCTGGTGGACCGACAGCCCGCCGGCGGGGCTGGAGGAACTGCTGCGCCTGGTGCGGGAGGAGTACGCCGCGGACCCGGGGCGGTCGGGCCCCGGGCCGGCGGGACGCCGGACGGGGGGAGGGCCCACCTAGGTGTACCCGGCCAGGACGTTGGTGACGGCGGCCGGACTTGAACGCAGGAGAACCTCCGAGTGGGGTGTGGCTTGTCTAAGGCCCACATCCGCCCGGAGGTTCTCGTGTCCCACGGTAATGCC